>NZ_JAXOQA010000022.1:0-28952 GCF_047307945.1 Commensalibacter sp. A3DC
TTATAATGGAAGTTGAGCGACCCTTAATTGAAATGGCTCTTGTGGAAGCTGAAGGCAATCAAATAAAAACGGCTTCGATGCTGGGAATAAATCGAAATACGTTACGTAAAAAAATGAAAATGTTTAATCTTCTTGAATTGAGTAAAAAACATAAAGGCTCAACATGTCTGGAAAAATCTATAAGCAGAAAGTGAATAAGGTTACTGAAAAATTTTCTAATAGAAAAGCCACTATTTTTTTGGTTGTGCTGGCCTTGATTTTTACAATCATCACTTTTGTTATTCTTTCAGGTGGAATTGTTACATCTCATAAATCATCGGTACAATTTGTTATTTTAAGTATTAACGGATTTGTTCTTGTTTTATTGATACTAGCTTTATTCTTTTGTATATTTCGTTTGATTTCCGAACATAGACGACGGTTGGTTGGTTCAAAAATACATATCAAGCTGATTGTGTTATTTAGTATTATTGCCATAGTTCCAACCATTTTGGTTGGAATTTTTGCGACAATTTTATTTCATTTTGGCATTCAAAACTGGTTTAATAACAGGGTAAGCACAGCGCTTAACGAGGCTTTGCTGGCTTCAAAAGGTTATTTACAGGAACATAATGATAATATACGTACTGAAGCCTTTTCTTTGGCCAATTATATACAAGGTATTCAAAACAATTACGCTCAAGCAGGTCAGGATCTATATGATGATGGTAATAGCCTCGATCAGATTCTTGATTCTCAAGCAACATTAAGAGGATTAAATGCTGCCTTTGTCTATAACTCTTTTACCCAAAAAATAATTGCGTCGGGCGGTTTATTCAATAACACATCATACGCCAAACAATTACCTCGATCAGCGACCTTGATGTCGCATAATGATGTGGCAATTTTGGATTCACCTGATGAGGAAACAGTTCGTGCTGCCATTCCTATTAACGATACTCCGCCGCTCGTTTTATTGATTATAAGGCCTGTTGATCCGGTTATTCTTAATCATATGCATAAAACTGAAAAAGTTGTTATGCAGTATAATGATTTAAACAATAAAAGTTCAAAAATTCAGGTGATGTTTGTAATTATATTTGCATTGATTGCATTGCTTGTTGTTTTGGTGGCCATTTTGATAGGCCTTTTTATTGCCAACCAAATTGCTCGTCCTGTCGGGTTATTGACGTTAGCTGCACAAAAGATCAGTAAGGGTAACCTCAATGTTAGGGTGCCTGAATATGGTAAGGATGATGAAATAACCGATTTGGCACGTGCCTTTAATCAAATGACCAATCAACTTTCTTTCCAGCATAAAGAACTTATAGAGGCCAATCAGCAAATTGATGAACGCAGACGCTTCACCGAAGCGGTTTTATCCGGTGTTTCCAGTGGAGTGATTGGGTTGGATAAGCAGGCAATAATTGAATTGCCTAATCGATCAGCAAATCAACTTTTATCTATTGATTTAATGAATTATATAGGACATAAAATTACGGATGTTGTACCAGAATTCTCTCCCTTGCTATCAATTATTTCCGAAGAAAGAGATACCATCAATAACAATCATAAATTAATTCAAAAGGAAATTCAGATCAAAACCTCTGCTGGGAGTAGAATGTTGCTTGCCCAGATTGGGCCAGAAATCAGGGGAAATGAAATTGAGGGATTTGTAATTACCTTTGATGATATAACGGATTTACAGGCGGCGCAGAGAAAAGCCGCCTGGGCAGATATAGCCCGTCGAATTGCGCACGAAATCAAAAACCCTTTAACACCTATCCAACTTTCTGCAGAACGACTTCGAAGACGTTTTCTTAAAGAGATATCCAAAGATCAGGATATATATAATCAGTGTATTGATACAATTGTACGTCACGTTGGTGATATAGGTAGAATGGTGGATGAGTTTTCATCTTTTGCTAGACTTCCCCAACCTGTTATCAAAACAAACGAAGTGACACGCATTATTAGGGAAACATTATTTCTTCAGCAGAATGCACATTGTGAAATAAGATATCATACGGATTTACCCAATGACAAAATTGAAATGAATTGTGATGCGCGATTGATAAGTCAGGCTCTCACTAACTTGTTTCAAAATGCATCAGATGCTATAAATATGGAAAATGAAAAAAGTAACGGTCATGAAAATTACATAGGAAATATTTGGGTTACATTAGAGTTAAATAAGAATACTATTATCATTTCAGTAAAAGATGATGGAATTGGTCTTCCACAGGAAGACAGGTTAAGGTTAACTGAACCTTATGTAACCCATAAACCTAAGGGAACAGGATTAGGTCTCGCTATTGTAAAAAAAATTATGGAAGAACATAATGGGACATTGCAGTTAAAAGATCGGATCGAAGGTCGGGGAACAATATCAATTTTGACTTTTCAAATACGAGGACAATATGACGCATGAAATTTTAATCGTCGATGATGAGCCAGATATTAGACTACTCATTGAGGGAATTTTACAAGATGAGGGGTATGAAACTCGACTTGCTGGGGATGCGGATTCAGCGATTAAGGCCTTTCATGCAAGAAGACCATCCTTAGTCATTCTTGATATATGGTTGCAAGGGTCAAAAATGGATGGTTTGGAAATTCTTAAACTCATACAAAATGAAAAACCTGCTGTTCCCACTATCATGATATCAGGTCATGGAACAATAGAAACTGCTGTTTCCGCACTTCAACATGGTGCATATGATTTTATTGAAAAACCCTTCAAGACAGATCATCTACTAGTAGTAGTCCGTCGTGCTCTGGAAGCTGCAAAATTGGCAAGGGAAAATGAAGAATTACGTTTCCGAAGTGGATACGAAGTTAAATTAAATGGACAAAGTCAAACTATCAATTCTGTCAAAAGTCAAATTGAGCGTGTTGCGCCAACGAATTCTCGAGTTCTAATATATGGTGCGCCAGGTACGGGAAAAGAAGTGGCTGCTCGAGCTATACATAAATTATCCAAAAGAGCAGAGGGACCTTTTTTTGTATTAAATTGCGCAACCCTTTCTCCAACAAGATTTGAAGAAGAATTGTTTGGTATTGAGGGCAATACACTAAATAATTTGCAAAGACGTACCGGTGTTCTTGAAAAGGCTCATGGAGGTACGCTGGTGTTAGATGAGGTTGCCGACATGCCTCTTGAAACACAGGGAAAGATTGTTCGAGCATTACAGGATCAAACATTTCAACGTGTTGGCGGTTCCAGCCGCGTTAAGGTTGATGTGAGAGTTATTGCCATTACGAATAAGGATTTAAACCAGGAAATTGCCAATGGCAGATTCCGCAAGGATTTATATTATCGTCTTGCAGTTGTGCCTTTGAAGATTCCAAGCTTGAAGGAAAGAAGAGAAGATATACCTGAACTAGCAACTTTCTTTTTGAAGCATTATTCTGAATTAACCGGAGTGCCAGTCATTGAATTATCAGCAGATGCTCTAACAACCTTACAGACTTATGAATGGCCAGGAAACGTACGTGAATTACGCAATTTAATGGAACGGCTTTTAATCATGATGCCTGGAAATGTTAATGAAGCCATCCGTACTGATATGTTGCCATCAAATGTCGGTCAAAACGCACCGGGTTTATTGAAAATCGATACACAAACTGATATCATCAGTCTTCCGTTAAGAGAGGCTCGTGATATTTTTGAAACGCAATATTTACAAGCTCAATTAATGCGGTTTGGTGGCAATATCAGCCGGACTGCTGGTTTTGTTGGAATGGAACGAAGTGCTTTACACAGAAAATTGAAACAGTTAGGAGTTACCGGATCAGAAGAAAGAAATAATAATAATATAAATAATTAAACTGTTAATATATGCAAGTTTCAATTTCATAATGTGATTGGTAAAGGTTTTATTTTGTCAAAAGATACATATCAAAATATTCAAGATGTTTTTTTAAATCAGATCCGCCGTTCTAAAGTTTCAGTTACTGTTTTCTTAGTGAATGGCGTGAAATTACAGGGAATCATTTCTGGATTTGATAATTTCTCCATATTATTACGTAGAGAAAGTCATGCGCAGCTCGTTTATAAACATGCTGTAAGTACGATTATGCCCTCGTCACCTGTTCAACTTCCCTTTAATGCACCTGCAGCGACTTCAACTTCCACAACATCTGAAGAAAAGTGAGAATTTATTTTTATGATTGAATCCGATTCAGTGAAATCATCAAATTTTGCTGCAGTCATTGTTCCATGGGATGTAAATCTAAAACAAAATGATAGGAATTCTAAATCTAGGCTTGATGAGATTGTTGGATTAGTATCATCTATTAAAATTGATATTGTCTATAGAGAGATTATAAATATTCGGTCATTCCGTTCTTCAACCTTAATAGGGCGGGGAAATATCGAAAATTTAAAATCTGTTATTATTGAGAAAAAGATTCAAGTCGTTGTTTTTGATGCACGTTTAAGTCCAATTCAACAACGAAACCTTGAAAAAGAACTTAATTGCAAGGTTATAGATCGAACAGCCTTAATACTGGATATTTTTGGTGAAAGAGCGCAGACCAGAGAAGGTGTGTTACAGGTTGAACTTGCCCACCTACAATATCAGCGTAGCCGACTGGTTAGATCATGGACTCATTTAGAAAGGCAGAGAGGTGGGTTTGGGTTTATGGGGGGGCCCGGTGAAACCCAAATTGAAGCGGATAGAAGGCTGATTGATGAACGGATTACCCGTTTAAAAAAAGATCTTGAACAGGTTCGAAGGACAAGAGGATTGCATCGTAAGGCTCGAAGAAAAGTCCCTTTTCCTATAATTGCCTTGGTTGGCTATACAAATGCAGGAAAATCCACTTTATTCAATCATTTGACAGGGGCTTCTGTTCATGCTCAGGATCAACTTTTTGCTACACTTGATCCAACCATGCGCAAGATTGATCTGCCATCAGGAAAAAAAGTCATTCTTTCTGATACAGTTGGTTTTATTAGCGACCTCCCAACCGAATTGATAGCTGCTTTTAGAGCAACGCTTGAAGAAATTTCCGAAGCGGATATCATATTACATGTAAGAGACATTTCACATCCAGAGACCCGTCAACAACAACAAGATGTTTCTTCTGTATTGGACATGATGGTGAAAGATGATGTATTGAGTGAAAACTGGAGGTCATCGACAATTGAAGTTCTCAATAAAATCGACCTCGTAGATTATACTGAATTAACAGGCAAAAATGATAATATTGTCGGTGTATCTGCCTTGACAGGACAAAATCTACCCTCGCTCATTTCTAAAATTGATCAAAGATTGCAATGTTCAATGGAAAAATTGACATATGCTATTGATATTGTTGATGGTTCAGCTTTAGCATGGCTTTATGATCATGGAGAAATTCTTGAGCGTCATGATAGCGAAAAAATCATTCAGATAACGCTGTTACTTTCTCCTATAGATAGAGTTCGATTTGAACAGCTTTATACGTACTAAAATTTTTTTATATTTTCATTTCATACATTCGATGAATTTTATTGGGTTCTGGAACAATCCGTTCAATTAAGTTTCGCATACCATGATTTGTTTCCAAAATCCATCCCAATTCAATTGTTTTATAGGGTAAGACTTCTCCACGTTCAAAAAGTTCGGATATAACCAATGATGGCATCAAAGCTCCCAGAGCTGTATCTCTTATGGATCCACTTATACCAAGCAAAATAACGCGGGCTGAATGAAATTGGTGTCGTAAGATTCGATAGATCAATTTACTATATCCCAAAAGGGATGGATCAGGTCCGATATCAATGATTAAATCATAAATATTGGGAATTACCAAAGCAACAGCCACTGGAATATAATTTTGTTCAACCAGAACAAAATTATCAGGTTTTAGCATGGATTTTAAATCTTTAATTAATACAGACATCTCGATTGAGGTGAGAGGAACAAAGCCCCAAGTATCATGCCATGCATCATTGTAAAGTTGGCGAAGAATTTCACCATCTCGCGCAATTTCTTTTGTATTTAATTTTCTGGTTGTAATGTTACCCAATTTTCCACATCCCATTTTCAAACCTGCAGGTATTTTATGGGCCTGTTTAGCTCGTGGACCGAATTTCATCTGATATGAAAGTAGATCCATGGCTTTTTCAAGACCGACTGCTTCAATATGGTGATGAAGCCAAGTTGGATGCCAGGGAATGGCAACGGTTGGTAAGGCATTTTGCCCTGTTATCATTATCCCTATTTCAGAATTGGCATTTAGAGTATAAGGTCCCCTGATTTTTTCCATACCATTATGTTTCAACCATTTGGTTGCAGCGTCTATTAATTTTTTTACGACGCATAAATCATCAATTGCATCCAATGCACCGAACAAACCGACAGGTTCCTTCCATTGTCTTAACGCATTCGGATCAATTTGTGCTGAAATACGTCCAACAGGTTGATGATTTTTATATGCTATGAAATATTTTGCTGAACCATATCGAAAAAAAGCTGATTTTTTTGGATCTAATAAGCTTGATTCTTGCCAGTCCAAGGGAGGGACATATCCAGATAAACCTTTATATAGAAGACGTGGCAATTGAATAAAAAGTTTAAGCTGTTGTTTGGTTTGAACAGGAACAATATCAATATTATTGATGGAGCAAGAATTAAGGGACATGTAAAAACCATAGAAATTATGAATTATTATTTTTGAATTTTACCAATGTAAACTATAAAATAGCATTTTCTGCTTTTATATATAAAAGGATTTTGTCTTGATAGATATAAATTTATCAAAAAACAATCAAACCTTAAATTATCAACCAAAAAATCAATTTAATTCTGCAAAAAATATTCTGATTACCGGGGCTTCCAGTGGAATAGGCCAATCATTGGCAATAGCATGTGCAAACAAAGGCAAAACTCTTTTTTTATGGGGTCGTTCTCAAGAAAAGTTGGATAGAACGGCACAATTATGTCTAAACAGAGGGGCAAAGGTTCAAATATTTAGTATAGATCTTGCAGATTCAAAAAATAGCTTACGCCAACTGGAAACATTATTAATCAATTATACAATTGATATGGCAATCATGGCTGCCGGTTCTGGGGATATAAGGGAGGATAAAAATAATTTGGAAAGTGATGAGTTATTATTGAAACTGATGCATTTGAATTATGTAACACCATGTGTCATGGGTAATAAAATAGCTCAACAAATGATTGATCGTGGAATTTATGGACAATTGGTCTTTGTCGGTTCGGTTGCTGCATTTCATTCATTGCCTTTTGCAACTGCCTATAGTAGTTCAAAAGCCGGTTTAAGTCGTTTTGTTGATTCTTTGAGAATTTCCGTGAAAAAATGGAATATAAAAATCACTTTAATCACTCCTGGATTTGTCGATACACCCATGAGCCAAAGGTTGGAATGTAACAAACCTTTTATGATTTCATTAGAAACCGCAACTCAAAAAATAATTAAAGCGGTTGATGAGGGAAAAGCAGAGCTAATTATGCCTAAATTGTTTGTTTATCTAAAATGGATTGATCTTGTTATGCCTAACAGATTAAAAGACTTTATTCTCTCTCGTCTTAAAGTGAAACAATCTTGAGATCTGGAGGTCCGGGAGGGAATTGAACCCCCGTAAACGGATTTGCAATCCGCTGCATGAGCCACTCTGCCACCGGACCATTTGATCAAGCTATTGCCTATATCAATGAAATTGGTAAAAAGGTCAAGAAAAAAATGTATAAAAACTTTACTTTTCATATTTGAGTAGTTCATGGTATTAATTTTGAAAGCATAGATATAGAGATTTTATAAACAATGACCCATCCGAATTTTGATTTTGTTCAGGCCCGGCAAAACATGATTGAAAATCAGTTACGTCCTGCTGAAGTCAGTCATGTTAAATTAATAGAAATAATGCGTGTTTTACCACGCGAATATTGTGTTCTGAATAACCAAAAAGAAATGGCTTATTCAGATATTAATATTTCACTTTTTGATCAACGGTATCTTAGTGAGCCAAGAGTGCTTGCCAGACTTGTTCAACTGGCAAATATTGAGGCAAAGCAAAAAATATTGGTTATTGGTGCAGGGACTGGATATCTTTCGGCCATTATTTCCTTAATGGGTGCGGAAGTATATGCATTGGAAGAAAATGAAAAGTTGTCTGTTATTGGAAAAAAATTCTGTAATGAATATGCATCTGACGTGCAATGGTGTGATGGAACATTACAGGATGGATATCCAAAAAATAAATTTTATGATGCCATAATAATTGACGGCTGTATTAAGGAAATTTCAAAAAAACTGATTGATCAATTAAATATAAATGGTCATATTATTACGGTATTAAAAAAAGATGGTGATATAGGTCATGCAGTTACAGCAAAAAAGACTGATGAAGGTATAGTAATACAAAAAAGTTTTTATGCTGCCTTACCTTATTTACCAGAATTCATGAAATAATTTATATTTTTTAGCTGCTATTTTATTTTGAAGTGTTATTAATAAGGTATTATCATGATCATTAATCGTAATTTTGGAATAAGTTTATTAACATTTTTTGCATCGACTACTGTATATGCTCAAAATTATGATGGATCAGGTATGCCAAGTTTTATTCCGCATACGCTTGAAGAAGCTCTGGCGACAGCTTATCTAACCAATCCAGATTTGCAACAGGAACGTGCCAGCTTGAGAGCCGTGGATGAACAGGTTTCGACAGCACATGCAGGTTGGAGACCGACTATCACGACAGGTTTGACTGGTGTTGTGACAGAGGGTTATAACTTAGGTGTTTCTGAACCGGCATTAGGTGCTGCAGGGGTTCATTATCCTAAATCTACTACAGAACAAAAATCAGGTGGACGACTTGGATATGGTGCAAATGTTAATATAACACAACCTATTTATCAGGGTGGGAAAACGACTGCTCAAACGCATGAGGCAATAAACAAGGTCATGGCTGAAAGGGCAAAACTTTTATCAACTGAACAAAAGGTTTTTAGCAAGGTTATTGATGCTTATGTAGCTGTTATACAATATCAGCAGCTGTTACAGATTAATATTAACAATGAAAAAATTCTGGCTGAACAGGTCAAGGCCACACATCAGCGTTTTAATCTTGGAGAAGTTACGCGAACCGATTCTGCACAGGCGGAAGCGGCATTAGCCGCAGCACGAGCACAGCGTCAAACGACTGAAGGAGATTTGCGTGGTGCTGAGGCAACCTATACCCAAGTTGTGGGGATTGCGCCGGCTCCTAATCTCAAACCACCTCAACCTCTGATTTTACCGATCAAAACAGAACAAGAGGCAATTGCACAGGCAGCATCAAATAATCCAGACGTGATTTCAGCCCTGTTTACTGAAGCATCACAAAAAGATGATGTAAATGTGGCTATATCGGAAATTATGCCTAAGCTTAATGCTTCTTTATCCTATCAACGCATGGTCAATCAAGGAGTAGGACAGAATACATCAGATCAAAAAATGGGTATGTTGCAATTAAACATTCCCATTTATCAAAGTGGTGCGGAATATTCTAAAATACGTGAAGCAAAACAGTTGGCTCAGGCTGCACATCGTCAAGTCAGTTCTCAACGAAGAAGTGCCATGCAGCTTGCCTCTACAAACTGGCAAAAATTAATGGCAGCCAAAGCGGCCATAGCAAGCAACCGTGCCGCCATTGCGTCAAATATTATTGCTTTGGCTGGTGTTGAAAAACAGGCTGTTGTTGGAACAAGTACAACATTGGAAATGTTACAACAGCAACAAACCTTGTTAAATTCACAAACCACACTTATTCAGAATTTAAGCTCAATGGTAACGGCATCTTATAGTATTGCTTCAGCCATTGGGCGTTTAACGGCACAAGACCTTAAACTGAATGTTCCCCATTATGATTATACAGCATATTATAATGCTGTTAAAAACAGATGGTGGGGTATGAGTGACTACGCACAGGATCAACCTGGACGTTAATAATTTTTCTTTAGTATAATAAAAATAATAAATGTTAGATAAAAAATTTAATCCATCTGCTTGTGAAAACGATTTATACCATATATGGGAAAAAAATGGTTCTTTTTCAGCCAACCCGGAAATAAATGAAAGAAAACCTTTTGCCATAATGATCCCGCCACCAAATGTGACGGGTACCTTGCACATAGGACATGCCCTAACGATGACCTTACAGGATACCCTTGTAAGGTTTCGTCGTATGCAGGGATATGATGTGTTGTGGCAACCAGGTACGGATCATGCTGGTATTTCGACTCAATTGGTTGTTGATCGTCAATTAACAGCTCAAGGCATTGATCGTAAAACCTTGGGCAGGGAAAAATTTATTGAACGTGTCTGGCAATGGAAAGAGGAATCTGGTGGTCAAATTACCCAACAATTGAGACGAGTTGGTGCATCTCTTGATTGGAGGAGAGAGCGCTTTACAATGGATGAAGGTTTGTCTGAAGCTGTCAAAAAAGTCTTCATCACGCTTTATCGAGAAGGATTGATTTATCAGGATAAACGTTTGGTGAACTGGGATCCTGTTTTCAGATCTGCCGTTTCCGATCTTGAAGTCGAGAATAGAGAAATACAGGGAAATCTCTGGTATATCAAATACCCGTTAGTGAAGGATAATACTCAATTTATCGTTATTGCAACAACTCGTCCAGAAACAATGTTGGGTGATACAGCAATCGCTGTTCATCCAGAAGATGACCGTTATAAAGATCTAATAGGCAAAAAAGTTGTTGTTCCATTAACTAATCGTGAAATTATAATTGTTGCCGATGAATATTCAGATCCTGAAAAAGGTACAGGAGCAGTGAAAATTACACCTGCTCATGATTTTAATGATTTTGAAGTAGGTCGTCGTCACAACCTGAAATTGATAACAATTTTGGATGAAAGTGCAGCAATTGATCTAAATGAGTTATCTGAAAATGAAAAATCAGATTTTATATGTTCTTTACAATCATTACCTCGTGATAAAGCACGTAAAATCATTATCGAAGAATTAAAAAAGCTTGAATATATTGAAAAAATAGAATCGCATAAACATCAGGTTCCTCATGCTGAACGTGGAGGGGCAGTTATTGAACCTAGATTAACCACACAATGGTATTGTGACGCAAAAACACTTTCTGAACCTGCTATCAGGGCGGTACAATCGGGAAGGATGAAATTCGTTCCCAAACAATGGGAAAACACTTTTTTTGCTTGGATGAGGGATCTGCAACCATGGTGTATAAGTCGCCAATTATGGTGGGGGCATCAAATACCCGCGTGGTATGGTCCAGATAATACTGTTTTTGTAGCCTATGATGAAAATGAGGCTAAACAGCAAGCATTAGAATATTATGGATGTGAGCAGGAATTACGAAGAGATGAAGATGTTTTGGATACATGGTTTTCATCTGCATTGTGGCCATTTTCGACATTGGGGTGGCCAAATGAAACAATAGAGCTAGACCGTTATTATCCCGGAAACGTGTTGATAACAGGTTTTGATATCATTTTCTTTTGGGTTGCGAGAATGATGATGATGGGAATGCATTTTATGAAAGATATTCCCTTTAAAACCATTTATTTACATGGACTTGTACGTGACGAAAAAGGTCAAAAAATGTCCAAAACCAAAGGGAATGGTATCGATCCTATTGAAATAATCGACGAGTTCGGTGCTGATGCAATGCGATTCACTATTTGCGCTTTGACAGGGCCGGGTCGAGATATCAAACTAGGTAAAAAACGTATTGAGGAATATCGTACATTCATCACCAAGTTATGGAATGCTGCACGATTTTGCGAAATGAATCAAGTGACTGAAAATACTGAATTTTCACTATCCGATATTCAGTTATCCCTAAGTCAATGGATTTTAGCAGAATTATCAAAAACGATTAGACAGGCCACAGCTGCTCTGGATAATTTTCGTTATGATGAATATGCTTCTGTTTGTTATCATTTTACATGGGATAAATTTTGTGATTGGTTTTTAGAATTTGCAAAATCAGCGTTTCAAAAAAATAACCACGATACAGTAAAAGAAGTTAGAACAATCACTGCTTTTGTATTAAAGAATTTGTTAAAAATTCTACATCCCGTTATTCCGTTTGTAACAGAAATTATTTGGGCTGAATTTGGATTTGGTAAAAAAGGAAGCCTGATCACGTCTTCATGGCCAAAAAGTTATGAATCGGAAACAGTTGTTTCTCAAAAGGCAAATGATGAAATAGACTTTATAATAAAATTAATAACTGAAATTCGTGTTTTAAAAGCTGAATTGAATATCCCGCCAGCAAAATTAATACCTGTTCTGGTTAAAGATATTGATCAAAAACATTACCAAATTATTGAACAATGGTCAGATGCTATTGGCAGAATGGCCAGAGTGCAATCTATTGCCAAATTACAGAATGAAATACCATCTGGTTCGATTCAAACAATTATAGATGATACAATCTTAGTTTTACCCTTACAAGGCATTATTGATATAAAGAAAGAAAAAGAACGCTTAACAAAGGAAATCGAAAAAATCGCATTGGAAATTGAACAACTGAATAAAAAATTATCCAACCAGAATTTTCTTAGTAAGGCAAGACCTGAAATTGTTGAAGAAAATCGTGAACGGTTAAAACAGTTGGTAAAATCTGAGAAGCGATTTAAAACCGCTTTATTGCATTTAAATTAAAAGTAAAATTTTTCAACTATTAAGGATGTTGAAAAGGTAATTCAATATCCTTTTAATTGTACAAATATCATGTTTGATTATTCATCGAAAAAATTTATCTTGTATAAAGGAAAAAATATGCATGTAAATGAAAAAAATCAATTGACAAACAATATTGTTTTGGGTGGTGGATGTTTTTGGTGTATAGAAGCAATTTTAAAAAATGTTAAGGGTATCCATACTATTATACCAGGTTATTCAGGAGGATATACTGAAAACCCAACTTATAAGGAAGTATGCACCAATCAAACTGGGCATGCCGAAGTGGTAAAAATCATTTATGATCCGGATACTATTAGCCTTGATAACATATTAAAATTATTTTTTGTTATTCACGATCCCACGACGAAAGATCGACAAGGTGGAGATATCGGTTCGCAATATCGTTCAATAATTTTACCCGCATCTGTAGAGCGGGAAAAAATTGCCTATAAAATTAAAAAAGAAATTCAAGATAAAAAAATATGGAAAAATCCAATTGTAACAGAAATTAAAATGCTGGATAAATTCTATCCAGCTGAAAAAGAACATCAAAATTATTTTGAATTACATCCTGAAGTGGCTTATTGTCAGACTGTAATTGAACCAAAAGTCAGGAAATTCCGACAGAAATTTATCGACCACCTAAAAAAATAATATTATGTTTTATCAATATTCTTATCATCTTCATCAAGAAAAAACTGGTCAGTTTCCTCATCAAAATCAAAAATTTCTGCATATCTGACCCAACCGATAATGGTTAACAAAGTCTGACGTGCTGAATTTGGTGACATGGTATCAGTCAATTCATCGCGGAACCTTTCAGCACTTGCTCTATGGTTGGATCGTTCATCCAGAATGGAACGTATCGAACGAATCAATGAAACATTCTTTATCAAGCTCTTACGGAAAATATCCTTACGTTCTTCCAGTTCAGAATTAACAAGTTTTTTTCCCAGTTCAGTTAGGCGGATATCACCTTCGGCCATATCAGCGAATTCAAGCATTTGCAGGGTTTCACCAATAGGCAGTAAATCATCAAGCTCCATTTGCAGACTCTTGGCCAATTGAGGCAAATCTGCCTTTCCACAATAGGGTTCTGTATATAATGTTTCCATCATACCGATCATAAGATTCATTGACATACGTGGAAGCGCTGCGTAACGATTATTTACCGCTTGTTTCATATCGATATTGTTTGGATCGACATTGATTGGATCACGATGAGTCATGAGAATATAAATCCGGTCAACAAATTGTCGAAAAGCCGGATCTTCCCGATTACGGGGATGAGGAAACGTAACTTCCAACTCGTGGGCAATTGTACCCGGATTTGAAGAAAATATAAGTAAACGGTCACACATCAATACAGCTTCCTCGATACTATGTGTAACAATCAAAATGGATTTTACTGGTAATTTTTTTTCTACCCACAGTTCAATAAGATCAGTTCTTAAATTTTCCGCTGTAAGAACATCAAGGGCAGAAAAGGGTTCATCCATCAATAAAAGATCTGGATGCACTACCAACGCTCTTGCCAATCCAACACGTTGACGCATTCCACCCGAAAGCTCTTTTGGATAAGCCTTCTCATAACCCCCTAAACCAATAAGATCTATTGCCTCTTCACTTAACTGTTCCATATTTTTTCGTGGGGTGTTTTTTGCTTCAAGTCCCAGCTGAACATTATCTTGTACAGTCAACCATGGAAAAAGAGCGAAAGATTGAAAAACCATTGCCACATCCTTTGCCGGACCTGACAATAATTGGTTTTTCCATTTTACCTCTCCTTTGCTTGGTGGGGTTAAACCAGCAATAATTCTCAATAAAGTGGATTTTCCAGAGCCAGAGCGTCCCAATAATCCGACAATTTCCCCTTGTTTCAAGGTTAAATTGACGTTATCTAAAACCACCAATTCAGAATTATTATCTTTTTTATATGATTTTTGACAATTCTTGATTTGAAGTAAAATATCCTGTTTTTGGTTCATGGTTTTTTCCTTAGATAAAGGACAAGCGTCGTTGAGCAAAACTATATAAAGGGTGCCAGACAATCCGATTGAAAAGAATGACAAACGCCGACATTACAACCATGCCAAGTCCGACCTTGAATGTATTGCCCATTTCTGTTGCAAGTGCGATATATGATCCCAAACCTTCAGCAATCAAGGTTGTATTGCCCCAACTTGCTAATTCTGCAGCGATGGAAGCATTCCAAGCTCCTCCACATGCAGTGAGTGCTCCTGTAACATAATAGGGAAAAATGGCAGGCAACATAACCTTAAACCACCATAGTTTTCCATGGATTTGTAAATTGTTTACCACCTCTCTCAAATCACCGGGAAAATTTGAGGCACCACCAACAACATTAAATAAAATGTACCATTGTGTTCCCAATATCATCAATGGCGTCAACCAAATATTACTACTTAAGTGAAAATGAACAATTCCAACAACAAAAAACGGAAAAAACAGATTGGCTGGAAAGGCAGCCATGAATTGCGCGATAACCTGTGTTCTTTTTGCCCATTTGGGACGTAATCCCAACCATATTCCTGCAGGTACCCAAATGATACTTGCCAGAATTATCATGCTTATAACTCTTAAAAGTGTTAAAAACCCCAGCCAGATAACATATAAAATTTCATGAATGGTCAATTGGTCATGGACAGTGTGATAAATGTAAAAACCAGCGATTATGCCCAGAAAACATAATACAGAAATATAAATGACATCTGATGTTTTTGTTGCAATGAATTTTTCATTGAAGAAATTATTTTTCCTGCCAAGAGGCAGGTTGGCAATCTTATGCATTAATTTACCAATAAAGGTCATTACCCACCGAATAAAATAGGTTTTATGTATAAGACGTAAAAACCAAGGAGCAGTGTCTGTTTCGCTTTGTGTAGTTTCAAATCTAAATTTTGATGACCATGCAACTAAGGGACGGAATAGTAATTGGTCATATGCCAAAATAACAAACAACATTGCTCCAATTGCATAAAAAATTGCGGCCAGATTTCTTTGTTCAATTGCCATACCTACATACGATCCTATTCCAGGCAAAACAATGTTTGTATTTCCAACAGTGATTGTTTCTGAATAGACAATCATGAACCAGCCACCGGACATGGACATCATCATATTCCAGATCAATCCTGGAATAGCGAATGGAACTTCCAGTTTCCAAAAACGTTGCCATCCAGTTAAACCAAAACAACGTGCGGCTTCTTCCATATCAGGAGGTATCGTTTTGAGGGATTGATACAAACTAAATGCCATATTCCATGCCTGACTGGTAAAAATCGTAAATATTGCAGCCAGTTCGGCACCAAGAATTTTGCCGGGAAATAATCCCATAAAAAAGACAACTGTAAAGGTTAAAAACCCTAAAATGGGCACAGATTGCAATATATCGAGAACAGGAATTAGCAGCATTTCCGCCTTACGACTTTTGGCTGCTAAGACTGCGTATCCAAAGGTAAAAAGTAAAGAAGCGAAAAGAGCGGCAAACATGCGTAAAGTTGTACGCATGGCATATCCTGGCAAATAGATGGGATCCAGGTGTATAAGTTGCGCATTTGGCATATTCAAGGGTTGTATAACGTGCCGTGTAGCTGTTGCAATCGATACCCCCAGTGCAATCACACATATAATGGTGATTGCATCAAAAATATTTGGTTTCGATTGAACAGTTACGCTGGCGGGAATATTCTGTTTTTTCATTTGCCCGCCTAGTCCTCTTAATTGTATTTTATTGTTAGATTGAACGATAATTATTCACTAAACTCGATCATATTTTATAAAAAATGATCAGACACCCGTACTTCCAAAACCTCCACACGATCGTTCCGTTTCTTCAAGAATATCTGTTTCTTCCCAAACTGCCCGAATAACTGGGGCTATAATAGCTTGCGCAATGCGCATACCACGTTCGACGACAAAGGATTCTTTCCCAGTGTTCAATAAAATCACTTTAACTTCACCACGATAATCTTCATCAATCGTACCGGGAGAATTGGGAAGTAATATTCCATGTTTCAGGGCCAATCCTGATCTGGGACGAATTTGCAACTCATAATTATGGGGTAAAGCTATCTGTAACCCTGTAGGAATAAGCGCTATTTCTTGCGATAAGATTGTAATCGGTTCATTAACGGCAGCCAGTAAGTCCATTCCTGCCGCACCAATGGTTGCATAAGAAGGGAGTGGCAGTTCTATGGAATGTGCCAGCCTTTTTACTCGAATTCTAGGAAAGGGTGCCAAGGACATGTTAATTACCCCCTATTTTCTGATTTGAAAAATGTAATGATTTCCTGCGTCAAAAGATATCCAATCTTTTCTTTACTGGCTCTCTCAAAATGCTGCTTACCAGAGGATGACAGAATTGTCACCTCATTTTCTGAGCCCCCCATGATATTTGTTGAAGATTGGACATCGTTAACAACTATCCAATCGCAACCTTTACGTATTCTTTTATCAACTGCATTTTTTAAATGGTTTTCAGTCTCCGCTGCGAATCCGATAACAAGTTTTGGACGATTATTTTTAAGTTGAGAAATTTTTGCAAGAATATCAGGATTGATTTCCATTTCCAGAATTGGTGGGAAAATAGCCGCTGTCTTTTTGATTTTATGTTTGGCAACATTCCTGACTCGCCAATCAGAAACTGCAGCAGTCATAACAGCCATATCTACAGGTAAATGTGCAAGACATGCATCTAGCATTTCATTAGCTGTCTTAATTTTTACAATGTTTATATTGTCAGGTGGTGATAGTGATACGGGTCCTGAAATCAGGGTAACCTCTGCACCAGCATCTCGTAAGCTTTCTGCAATGGCATAACCTTGTCTGCCTGATGAATAATTACCTATAAAACGGATAGGGTCAATCGGTTCGAAAGTTGGACCAGCTGTGACAAGTGCTTTCTTGCCTTCCAAGGGGCGATCAGGCGCCAAGATATTACGAATATGATCTGTAAATTTATCTGGAGAGATAAGGCGTCCATAACCATACTCTCCACAGGCCATCTTTCCTTTTGCGGGTCCTGCAATGACCATATTTCTTTCTTTAAGTGTTTGTATATGATTTTGTGTAATAGGATTTTCCCACATATGAACATTCATTGCCGGAGCAATAAGAACAGGCATAGTTGGTGGAGCGGCTAAAATAATAGTGCTGGCAAGATTATCGGCAATACCCAAGGCAATTTTTGCAATCAAATTGGCAGAGGCGGGATAGATAATTATGAGATCCGCTTCTCTGGTTAATGAAATATGTTCAATATTATGATTTTGGGTCAATGAAAATAAATCTTGGTAAACTTCATTGCCACTTAAAGTTTGTAAGGAAAGGGGAGTGATGAATTCAGCCCCTGATTGCGTCAAAACACATTTTACATTATGATGATTTTTGCGAAATAAACTTATGAGTTCTAAAGCTTTATAGGCTGCTATTCCGCCAGAAATGATAAGTAAAATGTTTTTGGGTGTCATGGAATTTTTTTTCAAATTGTAACTAATTATATGCGCCAACCTGAATGGATTGCTGCTATACCACCGGAAAGGTTTTGATAAGTAACACGTTCCAATCCAGCCTGTTCCATCAGGGATTTAAGTGTTTCCTGATCTGGAAAAGTACGAATGCTTTCTGCCAGATATTGGTAGCTATCACGATCCTTGGCAATAATTTGACCTATACGTGGCAATACCTGAAAAGACCATGCATCATATAGAGGGCGTAAAAAGGGAATGATCAATTTAGAAAATTCAAGACATAAAAATCTTCCCCCCGGTTTCAATACCCGTCGTGCCTCTTCTAGAACTTGATTCTTGTGTGTACAATTTCTCAAGCCAAATGAAATAGTTACACGATCAACAGATCGATCAGGCAAACAAATTTTCTCCCCATCAACACAAAAAAGATGGATATTGTCCACATATCCAAGGTCAAGTGCACGTTCCTGACCTACATGAAGCATACTGTAATTAATATCTGTTAAAAAAACCGTGCCACCTCCTCGATTTAACCAACCAAAACTTATGTCCCCTGTACCTCCAGCCAAATCAAGTAATGTTAAATTGGGGGTGGGATGCAGCTCTTGAATAAAAATCTGTTTCCAAACCCGATGAATGCCCAATGACATCAAGTCATTCATTATGTCATATTTTTGTGCGACACTATCAAAAACAGCCTTTACCATTGAAGGTTTTTCTTTATCATTAACTTGTCGAAATCCAAAATCGGTAATATGTTCGTTGGATTGAGAAGCGGTATCATTATTATTTTTCATACGATTAATTTTCAGAAAAACTTATGCCAGAATTGCCCGAAGTAGAAATAATTAGACGTGGATTGGAAAAAAAATTGACTAATCATACAATCCAAAACGTTCAACGCCATCGAATTAACCTACGTCAATCTATACCTATAACATTAGAAACATGCTTGGCAAATACCAGAATTGTAAAATTTAATAGACGTGGCAAATATATTTTAATGGAATTAAACAACGGATTGACGGTTTTATTTCACTTGGGAATGTCTGGAAAAATTATCGTGCAACCTTCTGGATCAGGTTATAAAAAACAAAAACACGAACATCTAACGATATTAACATATGAAGGTGAATGTCTTCAGTTTATAGATCCAAGGCGTTTTGGAATAATAGATTTGTTTCCAACAAATACGATACATAATCTTTTAAAAATGATGGGACCCGAACCTTTGCCCGATACAGGGATTAACGTTTCCTCTCACCAGGCGATATTATGTGATTATCTTCATGAAAAATTTAAACTTAAAAAACAATGTATTAAAAATACAATGCTTGATCAACGTGTTATTGCTGGGTTAGGTAATATCTATGTTTGTGAATCTTTATTTCTTGCTGGAATTTCACCTTTTCAAAGTGCGTGTGAATTAAAAAGACAAGAAATTCTGTTATTGATTCAATCCATTCAATCCATTTTGCTTAAAGCGATCGAGGCGGGAGGATCTAGTATGCGTGATTATGTTCATTCAAATGGTGAAAAAGGTTATTTCCAAATGCAATGGAATGTTTATGGTAAAGAAGGCGAATTGTGCAATTACTGTTTACAAAAGGGAAGAAAAACAGTTATAAAAAGAACGGTTCAGGCAGGGCGTTCAAGTTTTTATTGCGAAATTTGCCAAAAATGAAAAAATCATTGAATAATTCGCTTGACGTATGAACAGTAAGCTATTAATAACATGCATTAATGTGTAGTATTAATCCATTTAAACGAAAATAGACAAACAGGAAATCCATGGCGAATATCGCATCTGCGCGTAAGCGTATACGTCAAACTTTAAAACGCACTGAACGTAATAAGGCTCGCAAGTCGCGGGTTCGTACTTTTGTAAAAAAAGTTGAAGAAGCTCTTTTGGCAGGGAACAAAGAAGGCGCTGTTGAAGCACTTCGTCATGCACAGCCAGAATTGCAAAGAGCATGCACAAAAGGTATTATGCATAAAAATACTGTTGCTCGTAAAATTTCTCGCTTGGCAGGAAAGATAAAGAATTTAAAAACAGCTTAGTTATTGGCTTAAATATATACAGCAAATTACATATTTTGCTGTAAACTTGCTTTAAAAAAGAAAACCGACGAATGAATATCATTCATCGGGTTTTTTTTACTTTAATTGTTAAAATAATAAATTATATTCAGAAAAATTTTGGTACTTTATAAAAGTGTAAAAGAGGTGTATTTTAAAGAAACCGTTATAAAACATCCGTTTACTTTCCATATTCAATAAGTTTTCTTCACGTATGTCCGAACCCACAAACGAATCTCAAGAATTTAAATTATCGCTTCAGGATGCAGACCCCAATACGCTTAAATCAATATTGGAAATACATTGGGGGCGTATTTGTAGCCGCCTGCAGGTTGAAGTTGGTGAGGTGGAATATCGTACATGGTTGAAGCAAATAACGCTTGGCGCAATTGATGAAGATGAACTGACCTTATATCTACCCACCCGTTTTCTAAGAGATTGGGTTAGAGCTCAATACAACAACAAGTTAAGTCAGTTATGGCATGCTGAATTGCCTCAAATTCGTCGAGTAGAGTTAAAGTTAACTTCAAAAATTGAAAATGATCAAAATTTATCTCATAAAAATAATTCCGATACGGAAAAATATTCTGGCATAGATAATATCAAAACAGAATTCTCAAACCAACAAAAATCAGATACTAAACTCAATCATGTTAAGGAAGCCCATTCTATAAATGTTATTAATAATGATACCAGTTTGGGAGATAGGACAAAAGAAGAAGATAAGCTTCCTTTACATTTACAGTTAGATCCACGATTTACCTTCGAAAATTTTATAGTCGGTAAACCAAATGAATTTGCCTATGCGTGTTCAAGAAGAGTGGCTGAATGCCCTTCAAGCACAGGGTTTAATCCATTATTTCTATATGGTGGGGTAGGATTGGGTAAGACCCATTTGATGCATGCAATCGGATTTGAATTGGCAAAGGCAGGAAATATTTCAATTTCCTATATGTCAGCTGAAAAATTTATGTACCGTTTTATTGCCTCTATTCGTTCTCAATCCACAATAGAATTTAAGGAAGAATTGCGATCGGTTGATGTTTTGATGATTGATGATTTACAGTTTTTAATTGGCAAAGACAATACACAAGAGGAATTTTTCCATACATTCAATGCCTTGATTGATGCGGGTCGCCAAATCATCGTATCTGCCGATAAATCACCTTCTGATTTATCGGGGCTGGAAGATCGTTTGCGTACACGATTAGGGTGCGGAATGGTTGCTGATATTCATGCTACAACTTATGAATTAAGAATTTCCATTCTAGAAGCTAAGGCGGCATCCGCCAAGGTAGTTATCTCACCAAAAGTAATGGAATTTCTGGCTCATAAAATTACTACAAATGTAAGAGAGCTTGAAGGGGCTCTAAACCGTTTAATCGCACATGCAAATCTTTTCGGACGTCCCATAACACTGGAAGCAACCCAAGAAGTTCTTCATGATATCTTAAAATCCCATGAACGACGTGTTACAATTGAGGAGATTCAAAGAAAGGTTGCTGAACACTGCAATATTCGTCAAACGGACATGACATCTGCCCGACGAGCCCGTGCAGTTGCGCGACCAAGACAGATCGCAATGTATTTGGCGAAACAATTAACAAGCAGGTCATTACCTGAAATTGGCAGAAAATTCGGGAACAGGGATCATACTACCGTGATGCATGCCATTAGTAGAGTGGCTGAATTGATGGAAAAAGATTCTGCATTTGCTGAAGATGTGGAGTTGCTTCGCAGAATGTTGGAAACTTAAGACATTTTCCTGTGGTATTTATTTTAGAATACTGCTAAACATTATAATTTATAGCATTTTATATTGTTTATATATATCTTGAATAGGTTTTAGTTAATGAAACTAAAGGTTGATCGTACAATATTACTTAAAGCCCTGGCTCATATTCAAAGTGTGGCTGAAAAACGTAATACTATTCCCATTCTTGCCAATGTTTTAATTGAGGTTCAGGATGGACAAATGACATTAACTGCGACAGACATGGAAATCGCAATTGTTGAAACCATTCAAGCAGAATCATTGGAAAATGGCGCTGTTACCGCACCGGCTTCGGTTTTATATGAAATTGTACGCAAGCTACCTGACAGTGCCATAATCGAACTGACCCATACAAGTATTGATATGCCATTATCGCTAAGGGCGGGCAAATATGCAACCAGCCTAAATGTTCTGGATGTAGAAGAATTTCCTTCCATGACGTCTGGTGATTTTCCCCATAATTTTCAGATTTCAACAGAAGTGCTCAGAAAACTTATTGAACAGACAAGATTTGCTATTTCAACTGAAGAAACGCGCTACTATTTGAACGGCATATATTTTCATATTACAAATAGTGAAAATGAAAGTAAATTATGCGCTGTCGCAACTGATGGTCATCGTCTTGCCAAGGTCGAATGTACAATGCCTGAAGGTGCAGAAAATATACCTGGTATAATAATACCCCGCAAGACTATATATGAAATATATAAATTGCTGGAAGAAGCGGAAGAAGATATCCAGATCATGTTATCTGATACTCGTATTCAGTTAAATTTTGGAAGTGTCACATTAACGTCCAAGTTAATTGATGGTACATTTCCGGAATATGAAAGGGTCATTCCCAAAAACAATACAAAGGTTTTACGGGTTGGAAAACAAGATTTTGCTACAGCTGTGGCAAGAGTGGCTGCAATTAGTATGGAAAGATCCCGTCCAGTCAAATTGTCTTTGGATAACAATTCCCTTGTTTTATCTGCGAGCAGCGTTGACCAAGGCAATGCAAAGGAAGAACTTGACAGTTCACAAGTTCAATATGAATCCACGCCGTTGGAAATTGGATTTCAAGCACGATATTTAAATGACATAACCGACCAGATTGACAATCAGGTAGAATTTATTCTTGCTGACAATTCAGCCCCGACAATTGTTCGTGATGTTGATGATCCTTCTGCATTATATGTATTAATGCCAATGCGGGTTTAATATTCTTATTTCAATGCTTATATAATGAGTATGACGAAGCTAGAACGTCTTACTTTAACAAATTTCCGTAATTTTGAACGACTTGTTTGGACTGTTCCAAGCCAAAAAATCGTGGCTTACGGTCCAAATGCAAGTGGTAAAACAAATTTATTAGAATCGTTGTCCTTGTTGGTTCCTGGTAAAGGGTTACGTAAAGCAAGAATTGAAGATTTGGCCAAAAATAATAATCAGACTCAGGGATGGGGAATAGTAGGTGAATTTTCAAATCAGCAATACGATAGCAATTTTACACTTTCTACGGGCTGTTTTCCTTTTTCAACAAAACGACAATACAGGATTAACGGCAATATAATTCAAAATCAGAATGAAATTACCCGCTATCTTGCGGCTGTTTGGTTAACACCTCAAATGGATCGACTATTTTTAGAAGGTCCATCTGGTCGAAGACGGTTTCTTGATCAACTTATAATTAGTCTGGAGGGATATTATGCCAAAGAATTGGCAGCTTATGAAAAATCACTTTTTCAAAGAAATAAATTACTTTCAGCAAATGTGTTGGATCATAATTGGCTGAAAGCGGTTGAAGAATCAATGGCAAGACATGCCGTGGCTATAACTGCAGCGAGAATTAATTTTATCCAGCAATTAAATCAAATAAATATTATACAAAAAGCTTTTCCTGAAACCCTGTTAAAATTAAATTGTTCCATTGCCGATTATCTTATGAAACATCCTGCCTTGGTAACGGAAGACTATCTGAAACAGAAATGGAAAATGAATCGAGTTCAAGATGCGGAGAATAGATCAACTGCTTTAGGTTGCCATCGGATGGATGTTGTATTTTTTGAAAATAAAAGTAATATTTCTGCGCAGATGGCGAGTACAGGTCAGCAAAAAGCGATTTTAATTAGTGTTATATTAAAACTGCTTGAATTAGTTAAAACAAATAAGAAAATTCAACCTTTGTTACTTTTGGACGAACCACTCACGCATCTTGATTCCTATCATAGGAAGATTCTGCTTTCCAGTCTTCTCGATATTGATAGTTTTGTTATTATCACAGGGAACGAGATATCTGATTTTTATGATTTTGAGAAAAACTATGATTTTTTAAACTTGAATCACGGAAAAATAGTATGATTATTTATTCTTTCTGGTAAAATAAATGTTCTTTTATGCGCATTATTACCCATCTATTGTTTAATAAAAATAAAAATAAAAATAAATATAAATTTAATTATTTCTGGAGCCCCATTGAACATGGTTAATACTAACGATAATTCAATTCATTCATCTCATTTAAATAATGATAGTGATAATGAATATGATGCCTCTTCAATTTCTGTATTAAAAGGGCTGGAGGCAGTTAGGAAAAGACCCGGCATGTATATTGGAGATACAGATGATGGATCCGGATTGCATCATATGGTATTTGAAATCGTTGACAATGCCGTTGATGAAGCCCAAGCCGGATTTGCCGATCAGTGTATATTAACGTTATGCAAGGATGGCAGCATAAGGGTCAGAGACAACGGTCGTGGCATACCCACTGATATTCATCCTGAAGAACGAATAAGTGCAGCAGAGGTAGTGTTGACAAAATTGCATGCAGGAGGAAAATTTAATCAGAATTCCTATAAGGTTTCAGGAGGGCTCCATGGGGTGGGTGCGGCAGTTGTCAATGCGTTGTCTGAATGGATGGAAGTACGTATCTGGCGAAATGGTAAGGAATATTTTATTCGTTTTGAAAATGGTGAAACTGTTCAATCCTTAACGGAAAAAGGATCAAGTGATGAACCGACTGGTACTGAAGTCACTTTTAAACCAAGTAAAGAAATTTTTACGCATATTGTATTTGAATTCGGAATATTAACTCGCCGCCTACGTGAACTGGCCTTTTTGAATTCAGGTATGGAAATAATCGTTACAGATGAACGTGAAGATGAAGTTGTAAAGGAAGAATTCCATTACGAGGGTGGTCTAAGTGAATTTGTCAAATGGTTAACTAAATCGAAAAATAACCTTATTGATCCCATTACCGGTAGTTTCTATAACGAAAAAACCAACATTAAAGTGGAATGTTCCTTGGTATGGAATGATACCTATAATGAACATGTATTATGTTTCACAAACAATATTCCCCAAAAGGATGGTGGAACTCATCTCGCAGGTTTTCGTCAATCCCTAACACGTATAGTGGGAAAATATGCGGATGAAGTTTTTAATAATAAAAAAGGATCGCTTGGATTAATAGGAGATGATATGCGTGAGGGGTTGACCGCTATATTATCTGTAAAAGTTCCAGATCCTAAATTTTCATCACAAACAAAAGATAAACTTGTATCCTCGGAAGTTCAACCAGCTGTTCAGAATTCAATATCCGATATGCTTGGCCATTGGTTTGAAACCCATCCAAAAGAGGCAAAACTAATCATTTCCAAAGCGTTTGATGCTGCTTCAGCTCGTGAAGCAGCACGTAAAGCCAGAGAACTTACCCGAAGAAAAGGCGTTCTGGACGTTTCTTCCTTACCCGGTAAATTAGCTGACTGTCAGGAAAAAGATCCTGCACAATCGGAAATCTTTATTGTTGAGGGAGATTCAGCTGGTGGTACTGCAAAACAGGGAAGGGATCGCCGTTTTCAAGCAATTTTGCCACTAAAAGGCAAAATCTTGAATGTTGAACGTGCACGATTTGACAGAATGTTAAATTCTGCTGAAATTGGTACGCTTATAACAGCCCTTGGAACAGGTATTGGTAGAGGAGATGTTGAACAAGGTGGCTTTTCTCTTGAAAAGTTAAGATACCACAAGATTGTTATTATGACAGATGCAGATGTGGATGGATCACATATACGTACATTATTATTAACTTTCTTTTTCCGTCAGATGCCTGAACTGATTGAAAAAGGATACGTTTATATTGCGCAACCCCCACTATACAGAGCAAAAAGAGGTAATGACGAACGATATTTAAAAAATGATGAAGCGCTTGAAGATTATCTATTGAAAAAAGCGATAAATAATACAGCTTTGTATTTGGCTGATGGAACAGAGCTTAGAGAAAACGAGCTTGAAAATCATGTAAAAGATTATTCATCTATACTTCATCGTTTGAGATTTTTTGAAAAATATGTACCTTTATGGATTCTCGAACAAGCGGTCATGTGCGGTGTTTTAAACGAAGATGATATGAATGATCCAAAATGTCGCCAGGAATTACAAGATCGACTTGACAGTTTATCCGCAAAATCAGAAAGAGGATGGCAAATCAGTGTTGAAGATGGAATGAAAATTCATCGTGTAGTGAGAGGTGTCAAGGAATCTTATTCTATACCTTTATCCATTATTAAAAGTAAAAATGCTGCTTGGATTAATCAGCACAGGCAAAAATTGATTACTGATTTTAATGAACCTGCAAACTTGTCCATTGATAAAAGAGATGAAAAAGTGAGCGGTCCATCTTCAGTATATAAATTGCTAATGAATAACGGAAAAAAAGGTTTGGCCATTAATCGCTTTAAAGGGCTTGGTGAAATGAATGATGATCAGCTTTGGAATACAACTCTTGATCCTGCTACACGGACTCTATTGCAGGTAAAAGTGGGTGATTTGGAAAATGCAGATGAAATTTTCACAACATTGATGGGTGATGTTGTGGAACCAAGAAGAGATTTTATTGTTGATAATGCGTTGACCGTTGCAAACCTTGATATTTGATTTTAATGTTCTTTATTAAGTTAAAGATAAATTGAATATCAATATCCGTATTTTAATCCGTTATTGTTATTATTAATAAAATATTATTACATTCATTATTTTATTAGGGATATAGGTTAAAAAATGTTCTGTCCATTTTGTGGAAATGAAGATACCCAGGTCAAGGATAGCCGCACCACAGAGGACGGGACTGCCATCCGACGTAGGCGCATTTGTATTAAATGCAATCAGCGTTTTACAACTATTGAACGAATTCAACCAAGAGACTTGATGGTTTTGAAACGAAATGGACAAAGAGTTCCGTTTGATAAAGAAAAGCTTGTGCGTTCAATCGAACTTGCAATGCGTAAACGTCCTTTTAGGGCTACAGATATTGATCAGATTGCCAATAAATTAGAAAAACAATTTGTTGATTTAGGTGACAATGTTATTACATCTGAATCTATAGGTGCTGCAACCATGGAAATGCTGAAAAAAATTGACAAGGTTGCCTATATACGTTTTGCCAGTGTTTACTGTGATTTTCAGGTTATTGAAGATTTTGCCGAACTTCTTCCTACCCTTGAACATCATGAAAAATAGTAGATTATAATTAATATAAGTTTTTTAATTTTTAGGATGATAATGAGCGACCAAAAAAATATAATAAAGAGGCCAAGAACGTTAACCCGAATTGCAGCTGTCCAAGCTATTTTTCAATGGGAACAGGGTATTGAAAAAGCTGCAAATTTATTGATAGAGCAATTTCTGATTCATCGTATTTCACCTGATTTTCATGATGAAACTTATATTGATGGTAAAACTCATATCCCTAACATTCCACTTTTTACTTCTGTTGTTCAGGGATTTGTACATCGATCTCCAGAAATTGATACAATAATTAAATCATCGTTACCAAATGAATGGCCTTTTCAACGATTGGATCCTATTATTAGAGCCATATTAAGAGCTGCAGTTACAGAACTTTTACTTGATAATATTGAACCACCAAAAAAAGTTATTATCAATGAATATATCGATGTTTCACATGCGTTTAGTAATGGTGATGAATCTGTATTGATTAATGGAATTCTAAATAATCTTGCTAACCGTTTAAGGAAAGAGATTGAAAACAAGGCCTAATTTATGGAATTGCCACCCGAATTTCAGATTATTGATCAATATTTTAAAAAATTAAGTGGCCCTGAAGCTCTTGATCTCACAGATGATGCTGCAATAGTATCTTTGAATCAAAATGAAGAAATTGTTTTGACTATGGATGCTATGTCTGAAGGTGTCCATTTTTTCAAAAATGATCCAGCTGATCTTATTGCTCGCAAATTGTTGAGATGTAATATTTCTGATATAGCTGCAATGGGGGCAAAACCATATGGATATTTATTGGCATTATCACTTCCGAATCAATATTTTAACCACCAGTGGATGAATCTTTTCACAAAAGGATTGGCCCATGATCAAAAGAAATATGGTCTTTCTCTATTTGGAGGAGATACAACAAAAAATTTGAATAATATGACCTTATCAGTAACAATGTTAGGAAAAGTTAAAAAAGGTCAAGCAATACGTCGAAATACTGCTAAACCAACTGACGGGATTTGGGTAACAGGAACCATTGGTGATGCTGCCATGGGTTTATTAGCATTGGATGGTAAAATATCTACCAATCAGTATTTTATTGATCGTTATCATATACCTCAACCTAGGATTGAATTATCATTAAATCAAATTGCATCAGCGGCCATGGATATTTCAGATGGTCTTGTACAGGATCTTAGTCACTTAACTCGAGAAAGTAGGGTTGACGCAGTTATATATACCAATTCAATACCATTATCAAATGAAGCTAAAAAATTTCAAAAGGATTATTTTCAAACGTATATTACAGGCGGTGATGATTATGAACTTATTTTTACAATACCTGTTAACAAAGAAAATAAAGCACTTGAAGAATCTAAACGTGTTGGTATCAAATTAACAAAAATTGGTTATTGTATAGAATATAACAATGGTCAAATACACATTTTGGATG
>NZ_JAXOQA010000023.1:0-27248 GCF_047307945.1 Commensalibacter sp. A3DC
GAATCAACTGCAATTAATATTTCGGATACATTATTCGATTATTGGAAACAAAATAATAATTTGGAAATTCTGTTAGATATAGAAGCAAAAGAAGAAAAAGCGACAAAGACATTTAATGTAAATGGGCCTTATGGTAGGACAGAAGAAAAAATAGAGTCTTATACAATCGTTGCTCATTATCTTAAATTACGGGTTAGAAATTTAAAAACTCGAATGACTTTACCTTTACATAATCGTAGCAAAGGATTTAATTGGTTTTTTTCATTCATTGTCTGGTTTGAAAAAATGCAGGAAGACCCTTCATCTTCTTATATTTTACTTTTGGATGAACCAGGGTTAAATTTGCATGCTTCTGCTCAAGCAGATTTATTAAGATTTTTTGATTACTTAAAAGATAAATATCAAATTATTTATACAACGCATTCACCCTTTATGATCGAAATGGATCGTTTAAGCAGAGTAAGAACCGTTTTCGATAATGCTTCCAAAATTGATAAGGGATCAGTTGTCCAAGATACGATACAACAAAAAGATCCAGATACGTTATTCCCTTTACAGGCTGCTTTAGGATATGATCTCGCTCAAAACCTTTTTATATCTCCTAAGAATTTATTAGTCGAAGGGGTATCAGATTTATTATATTTAGAAACGCTTTCTGAATTTTTAAAAGCACAAGATCGAGAAGGTTTAACCCAAGATATATCAATTGTTCCCACGGGTGGTTTGGACAAAGTTGCTACTTTTATTTCTTTATTACGTGGTTCTAAATTAAAAATGGTTTGTTTATTAGATTCATTTGAGGATCAAAAAGCCAAAGTAAAATTAGATAAAATGCACCAAGAAAAAATTATTCCGTTAAAGAATATAAAATTTTTTCACGAATTTTTGGAGAACAGACAAAAAGCAGATATCGAGGATATTTTTGAACCTCAGGAGTATTTACAATTATTTAACAAGACATTTCCAGTAAAAAAGATTGAAATAGAAGATTTAGATAAGAAAATAGAAGGTATTATAAAACAGGTGAATAACCTTATGCATGAAAATAGATTTAATCATTATAAACCCGCTTATCAATTTTCAACCGACCCTGCATTTTGTAATAATTTATCAAAGGAAACTTTAGATCGATTTGAAAATATTTTCAAAACAGTTAATAAATTATTCACATGAATTTAATTACAATTCAATCTTCCTGCGTTTTTGGCGAAGGACTGATTCAATCCATTCATTTAATTTCTTCGTATTTTTCTCGGCATTTTCCAGATCTGGGTAAAAATCGGGAAAACGCAAGGATAGCCAGCGCCAACTTACCAGGCGTTTATGCATTTTTTCAGCGCGTTCAAGTTCGCGTCGGGATGCCTGGACTGGATTCGGTAGTTTTCCAGATCCAGGGGCGGATATGGTTTTGCCGGCAGCATGATCCGCTGCCCAATGGGTAAGCCGTTGAATGCCATTGTCACGGTCATCGACCGGACATGTTGAATATGTCCAGCGATCTTTAAGGGAAAGACCATCCACTCCCTCCAGTGAGGATGCAATCGCGAATGTTTCCTCCATTTTTGCCAATCTATAATTGGGATCATCAGGACGTAAAACAGCCCGTTTCAAGCGTGTCAATACACCGAATAAACTCGTTGAATTGATTTCATTGGCAATTGCTTGAACAATATCACTGTCAGGTTGCACCAGGGGTCGCAAATCATCTTCCTGGATTGAAGGGGCCTCCAGATTACGATGGATGAAGGCAGGATCGCCCGCACCAGCCATAATACCTACAATTCCGTTTTCATGCTTGCCATATCGACCTGCACGTCCGCCTATTTGCTTGATTTCCTGGGATGTGAGAGGGCGCCTGTTTTGACCATCGAATTTAAAGATCGTGCTGAATATAACACGTTTGATGGCTAAATTTAATCCCATACCGATAGCGTCTGTTGCGATTAAAATATCTGCCTCGCCATTATTGAAGCGTTTTGCTTCCGCCCGCCTGACTTCCGGACTCAAGGCCCCATATATTACAGCAACGCGGTGACCTTTCTGCATTAGAAGGGAACGTAGATCCAAAACCTCTCTTCTTGAAAAGGCGATAAGTGCATCACCCGTTCTCAATTTTGATAACCTGATTGGCGAACTGGCAGTGATAAGGGGACTTTTTCTTTGTAGAATAATCTCGTCACAGGGGTCATCACATAAATTGGCAATGCGTTTGACAATAGGGATACATTCTGGTGAACCCAGAACAAAAACATGGCGTGCCGGAACGCCCATAATTGCAGCCGTCCATGCTGCGCCACGATCAGGATCTGTCAGCATTTGCGCCTCATCAATCAATGCCACATCAACAGGATTGTCCATCGGGCACATTTCTACAGTAGCTGCCAGAAAACGGCTTCCAGGGATAATATTGCGCTCCTCACCCGTTTTCAAGGATGCCTCAATATCACGTTCCGCCAGGGCTTCCTTGAATTCATGCGCCAATAAACGTAGTGGTGCAAGGGCAATTCCACTCTCACTTTTAGCCATTGTTTCCAAGGCAGTATAAGATTTTCCACTGTTGGTTGGTCCAGTCACAATGGTGATATGTCTTTTCAGGGAGCGGGCTGTTATAAAATGCCCTGCATATCGATCCATTGCCGCTACATTGGCCAATACCTTGTTTTTGATATTGAGATCACCAAGGTTTATATATTTACCCTTTTTTCCCTTAGGGACTTCTTCGATCCAACTTGAAATTTGATTGCGTAATTTTCTCAATTCAACAGGATCAAATTTCCAAATATCTTTTCCGCGTTTCTTTATTTTCTGGGCAATTGGAATTCTGTTCTGTCCAATCCATTTTAGGGCATCCCTGAACGAGCAATGCAATATTGCAGGTATATCCTTGAAGCTTACAAGGCTACTTTCCCATTCCCTTTGTCGTTTTATCTCCTGTTTCTTACGGGCCTTGGCTGTTTGTAGTAACTGTTCATCTTTTTCTTTATTGATCTTATAATCTGTCAAAATCTGATCAATAAAACTATCTTTATCCTGTATATCAAAAGCCATGGCAACGGTATCTGCCATAATTGTCAATTGTTCATTATCAAATGTTCTAGCTGAGACATTATTGATTTCAAGCTGTAAATTCTGAATTGCCTCATGGGCATTGCCGCTTGATTGTTTCAAACGGTTTCCTAGGGCAAGCCGCAATACATTTTCAAAATTAGTTTCATTGGGTTCAGGTGTGTGAATAAACGAAACCGCCCATGCAATATCTTCGGGTTGAACCCAAACATATTTTTTTTGTTGGACAAGCTGGGTTAATTTTTTGGCCCATCCCTTTCTACGAATATTACAGAGAAGTTTTATAAAATTTGCTGGTGCAATCGTGTCAGAGTCAGTTTCAAATTGACGTTCAATGAGTTTTTTTAGACGATTTTCCTCTTGAGGCGTAATATCTAGCCGGGTTTCTTGTAAGACTTTGCAAAGGGCAAGTTCAGCAGGGGATGAGTTCATATGATTTAACAGATTAAAAAATTGAATTTTATTATTTAGTACATATCTAGAATACAAGATAAAAGATAATATAGGTTTTTCGCAACATATTGTACTTATAATATAAGTTTTTTTATTTTAATGCCTTATATTTATGTATAATTTGAAAAAATTTATTAAATAAGATTGAATCAAAAAATTTTATCAGTATTTTCTTATTAGAGATAATTTTAAACACGGTAATTTTTTAAAAATGACGAATTGGGTTTCAATATATAAGATAAATTTCATATAAATTGACCAATATTGCAGGAGATTAGTAAATAATGACAGAATCAGTGATGATTGATGATTCTTTTCGTCTTTCCCCGCCCTCTAAAGAATATAGTCACTTAAATGCTGAAAAGGTTTTATCTGTTCATCATTGGACGGACCGTCTTTTTTCTTTCACTTGTACGCGCACCTCAAGTTTAAGATTTGAAAATGGTCAATTTTGCATGATCGGAATCGAGGTAAATGGCAAACCTTTATTGCGAGCTTATAGTGTTGCAAGCGCTAATTATGAAGAACATCTTGAATTTCTGTCAATCAAGGTTCCTGATGGTCCCTTGACTTCACGTTTATGTCATATGAAGGTCGGCGATACGGTTCTTATTGGACGTAAACCAACGGGAACCCTGGTGCTTCCTAATTTGAAACCCGGTCGAAACTTATATTTCTTTTCAACGGGAACCGGATTGGCACCTTTCATGAGCCTTATTCGTGATCCAGAGGTATACGAGAATTTTGAAAAAGTGGTCCTGACCCATACTGTACGCATCAAAGGGGAACTGGCTTATCATAATTATATTTTAAATGATTTGCCAAATAATGAATTTCTGGGAGAATATGTGAAAGAAAAACTGGTTTATTATCCTACAGTTACTCGTGAGGAATTTCCTGTAAGAGATCGTATCACGACCCTGATTGAAAATGAGAAACTGTTTTCTGATATTAATTTACCTGTTATGAATCCCGAACATGATCGTGCTATGATTTGCGGTTCTCCAGAAATGTTGGCGGAAACCAAGTCAATTCTTGAAAAAAGAGGTTTTGTAGAAGGTAACGGTTCATCACCTGGTTCCTTTGTAATTGAAAAAGCATTTGCGGAGCAATAATTCATGAAATACGACTTTGACCTTATTGTTATAGGAGCAGGTTCAGGCGGTGTTCGCTGTGCCCGTATTGCAGCTTCCCATGGTGCCCGTGTTGCGGTTGTTGAAAAACAATATTGGGGTGGTACCTGCGTAAATATTGGCTGTGTACCAAAAAAGCTTATGGTTTATGCAAGCAATTTTAACAATCAGGTCAAAGATAGTCATGGATATGGATGGGATACGGTTCCCGGACACCATCATTGGCCTGAATTTATTGAGGCAAAAAACAAGGAAATAAAACGGTTAAATAATATTTATATTTCCATGTTGGAAAGGGCGGGAGTGATTCTATTTACAGGTCATGCCTCTTTCAAAGATGATCATACTCTTAAAATTTCATCTTCTGTATTATCTGATGAAAAAGCAGAAGATAAATTTATTACAGGCAAGCATATTGTTATTGCAACAGGCTCATCACCCACGAAACTTGATATTGAAGGAAATGAATACGCCATTACTTCAGATGAAGCTTTTTATTTGTCAAAACGTCCGGAAAATATTGCCATCATTGGATCTGGATATATTGCACTTGAGTTTGCCGGCATATTTGCCGGACTGGGTTCATATGTGGATTTGGTCTATCGTCAACCTGTTCCCCTCAGAGGATTTGATCAGGATATACGTCAGGCTGTCTATGATGCGATTGAACAGCGTAAGGATATTATTCAACATGTCAAAGCCCATCCAAAAAAGATTATTAAACAAGGTGAGCAATATCATCTTTATCTTGATAACGGAGAAGTGGTGCAAACAGATTGTGTATTTTTTGCCACTGGTCGGCATCCCAATTTGTCAGGATTAAATCTTGAAAAAATTGGGATTGAAAAGGGGAAAAAGGGGGAAATCATTGTTAATGAAGATTTTGAAACTCGAATTCCCCATATTTATGCCATCGGTGATGTGATAGATTTTGTTAATCTTACTCCTGTAGCCATTGCTCAAGGACATGCCCTGGCTGATCGTTTATTCGGAAATAAAATTCGTAAAAGTAACTATGACTACATTCCAAAGGCTGTATTTTTTAATCCACCAATTGGAAGCATTGGTTTAACTGAAGATGAGGCTGCGCTAAAAGGAGCAGTTGATATCTATATCTCCAATTTTACATCAATGCGCTATAGTTTAACGGAACGTAAGGTTAAAACCTTTATTAAAATGATCGTTGATCAATCGTCGCAAAAGGTTGTTGGACTTCATATTGTCGGAGATGACGCACCAGAAATGCTGCAAGGATTTTCAGTTGCAGTTGCGGCAGGTTTAACCAAGGCAGTTTTTGATGAAACAATCGGTATTCATCCAACCTCTGCGGAGGAAATTGTAACCCTTCGTCAGGTTGCAAGGGTTACAGATAAACAAAATTAAAAGTTTGATTATCGGGGGGTTAACCATCCATTTCCTGTTGAATCTCCTAATTTCCCCTGTCCCATTGGGCCACTTTCCTGATACGCTGTACCATATTTTGAAAGATTGGCACCACTTACCTTGTCTTTCGATTCAGCCAAAGCTTGTTGATGCTCGGGATCTGGTCCATTTTGCATGTTCATGGAAGGTGCATAGGTATAACCGGGAGGTGGTTCACGGTGTCCTCGAACGGTAATATGTTCACCCCCTTTTTCAGCTTCCTGGGATTTCATTTGAACGGATTGTTTGGATAAGCCTGGTAAAGTTCCGCTTTCTTCTTGATTGATTGGCGTAACTTGTGCATAAGTTTTGACAGATAGTAAAGTCGTAGAAAGTAAAACTGTATACAATCCAGTTTTAAACCAATTCATTATAATTTATCCTTTATGGCTCTAAAAAATAGCTGATATAGATTTATAATTTACGTTCTTGATATAATATACCAAATTTGAAAAGTTAAGCCCGTGATGAAATGGATGGGTTTATTCTTCAATCTATAACATAAAATGAAATAAAAACATATTTGATGATTTCAGAAATATCAGTAATTTTAATTTTATCTAAGGATTAACGGTGATTATATTTTCCTGCAAGATAATCTCCCAACCATTGAATTCCTGAAATCATGAGCACCAATATAACAATTACAATTCCCATAATATCCGATCTGAATTGTTGATATCCATATTGTATAGCATAATGACCCAATCCACCTGCCCCAATGGTCCCAGCCATGGCGGATATTCCAATAATCAGGATTAGAGTCACGGTAAAACCGGAAATGAGTCCCGGTAAAGCTTCAGGCAATAGAACCTCTCTAATAATTGTAAAATTGCTTCCTCCCATCGCTTTAACTGCCTCAATAAGATTACGGTCGACTTCCTTAAGGGAAACTTCCGCTATTCTGGTAAAATAGGGAATAGTTGCAATAGTTAACGGAACAATTGCTGCAGCCGTGCCAATAGCGGTTCCAACAAGAAATCGCGTTACGGGAATTAGGGCCACCAGCAATATTATAAAAGGAATGGATCGGAATATATTAATAACGAATCCAATCGATCGATTACATATCGGTGCGGGCCTTAAACCGTCAGGTGCGGTGATAACCAGGAAAAGGGCGAGAGGTAATCCACCTGTCAAGGTTAGCAAACCACAAGCTAGAGTCATTTCCAATGTCTGGCCAATAGCAATATATAACTGCTCAAGTTGATATGTTGAAATATGAGAGTACTGACTTATGAAATTATTCATTTGATCAAGATTAAAGACGGACATAACCGACCTTTTCAACTGTCTCAACACCCATGCTTGTAAGAGCTGTTATTGTTTGTTGCCATTGATCCGCAGGAACGGCAAGAAATGTCGTGCCAATTGGTGTTTCACGTATATGGGTTATGTTTCCTTCCAACAGTACTGCGGAAATTTGATAATCTTTTTGAAGATTAGCTATTAAGGGATCTCTTACAACCTTGCCCATCATGACGACATGTAGAATGGCATGGTCATTCCTGTCAGGGTTGGGATGAATATTTTGCGATATACTTTGGGGAAGGGCAGGCTGTTCCTCTTGCAATAATTGTTGGGTTGTTTCCGATTGCGGATGAGCAAAAACTTGACCGACTGCTCCCTCCTCGATGATTTTACCTTTTTGCAGAACAAAAACTCGATCCGCTAAAAGGCGGATAACACTCATTTCATGAGTGATCAAAACAATTGTAAGTTTTAGTTTCTGATTAATTCGTAATAAAAGTTCAATTATTGAACGTGTCGTTTCTGGGTCAAGGGCAGAGGTTGCCTCATCACATAACAAAAGGGCGGGATTGGCTGCCAGGGCTCTTGCTATTCCAACACGTTGTTTTTGCCCCCCCGATAACTGGGCTGGATAATTGAGGGCCTTGTCAGGAATGCCAACCAGTTCGAGCAATTCTTTTGCTTTCTCAATTCGCTTGGCTTTGGGAATCCCTGCAATTTTCAAGGGAAGGGCAATATTATTTAAAACATTTTTAGAATTAAGTAGATTAAAATGCTGAAAAACCAGACCAATTCGCTGTCTTAATGGAATAAGAGCCTTTTCAGGCAAATGGGCTATATCTTTTCCTTCAATCTTGACCTTGCCACTTGTTGGTTTTTCCAGCCCCGCCAAACATCGTAACAGGGTTGTTTTTCCTGCTCCAGAGTGTCCGATAATTCCAACTATTTCTCCTTTTTGAATAGAGAAAGTAAGGTTGGATAATGCGGCATGATTGCCAAAATTTCTGCATACATTGTCAAATTCAATAACGGGTAAATCTGAAGTCATAAATTTTTATCAATTAAACTGCATTGAGGAAAAGAATGTGTCACCATGCAGGCAATATAGCGCCGTGAAATTTATCTTCCATTGCCTTTTTCACGGCATCGGATTGAAAACTCTCCAGCAACAATTTCATTTCAGGGCGGTTTTCATCCCCTTTACGCACAACCAAGATATTGTCATAAGGACTGTCTTTAATATCCTCTCTAAGTAAAGCAGATTTTGGATTGATCCCGGCCGGTATGACGAAATTCGTATTGACCGCGGCCATTGTGACATCATCTAGGGCACGGGATAACTGGGCGGCGTCAAGATCAATAAGCTGAAAATGATGTGGATTACTGATGACATCCCCAAGTCTAGGTAATGCCGGAGCATTCTGCCGTAATTGGATGAGATTGGCTTTCACTAGAAGATTAAGAGCCCTGCCTTGATTGGAAGGATCATTGGGAATGGCGATTTTTGCTTGGTCAGGAAGATCACGGATGGATCTGATTTTATGTGAGTAAAAACCCAGTGGTTCCGCCCATGTTTTTCCAAGAACGGCCAATTTATAATTTCTTGCCTGAATTTGCGCATCCATGAATGGAACTGTTTGGAAAGCGTTGGCATCAATATCTTTACCAACAAGCGCTTCATTTGGAATATTGTAATCGTCAAAATTGACCAGTTGAATATCAATGTTTTTTGTTTTTGCAACTTCCTTGGCGGTAAGGGCCAGTTCCTCTTCAGGACCACTAATGATACCGACACGAATAGTTTGAACGGTTGAGGCGGCTTTAGTTTCTTGCGGAATACCCGAATAAAGGATAAATGCAGTTAAGCTGGCAAGAAAAGCCCGGCGAGAGAAAATCATCATTAACTATTGTTCCCATTCGTTCAAGGTCAAATATATTTAAGGAAAGTTTTATATAAAAATCGTGTATCTGTATAGAGTATATTATATGAAACACCATACAATATTAAAGCTGCTGGTTAATTATTTTATAAATATGGTTAATTTTTTATATCAAAAGATAAATAATATGTTTTTTTAGGAAAATGTTATTGTATGTTTGAATGTAAAATATTAGATAAAATATTTGTAATTTAAGCTTTTATTGAAACAGGATTTACAATGGATAGTAAGATATTGTCTGATGCTAATGTAAATAAGAACTGGACACCAGATTCTTGGCGTTCATTTCCAATTAAACAGGTGCCAGAATATCCAGATCAATCCGTATTGAAATTAATCGAAGATAAATTATTCCAATATCCACCTTTGGTTTTTGCAGGTGAGACGCGTAAACTGAAACAGCAATTGGCAGCAGCAGCGGAAGGTAAGGCATTTGTATTACAGGGTGGGCCTTGCGCTGAAAATTTTGAGGAATTTACGGCTGATATCATTCGGGATATGTTCAGGGTTATTCTTCAAATGGCTGTCGTCCTGACGTTTGGAGCAAAAGTTCCTGTTGTAAAAATTGGTCGCATTGCAGGTCAATTTGCCAAACCACGCTCTTCATCACATGAAAATAAGAACGGTATGAGTCTTTTATCATACCGTGGTGAAATTATCAATGGAGCTGAATTTACGAAAGAGGCCCGTACTCCAGACCCGAGAAGAATGGAAATTGCCTATTTCCAGTCAGCTGGGACCTTGAATTTGATCCGTGCATTTGCAAATGGTGGCTATGCTAATCTAAATGAAGTCCATCGCTGGAATCTGGATTTTGTCAAGCGCCTGCCTCTGGCAAAACAATACAACAAATTGGCCAATCGAATAGATGAAACTCTAGCGTTTATGAAAGCTTGTGGCTTGACATCACAAAATACGCCGCAAATTCATGAAACAGAATTTTACACATCTCATGAAGCCTTATTATTGCCCTATGAACAGGCTTTGACACGAATTGATTCAACATCCGATGACTGGTACAATTGTTCGGCGCATTTTTTATGGATAGGTGATAGAACACGCCAACCTGATGGTGCGCACGTTGAATTTTTGCGAGGCGTTAAAAATCCGGTTGGTATCAAGGTTGGTCCATCTGCCGATTTGGAGGATTTATTAAAATTGTTGGATATTTTGAATCCAAACAATGAACCGGGACGTATTTCTCTGATCAGTCGCATGGGGGCTGCAAAAGTTAGGGATTATTTGCCCAAGATAGTTCAGGGGATTAAAGATTCTGGCCATATTGTTACATGGCTTTGCGATCCAATGCATGGGAACACGATTTCAACAAGTAACGGGGTCAAGACACGTTCATTTGATTCAATACTTGCTGAAGTTATAGGTTTTTTTGATGTAATGACTTCTTCAAATGCCATTCCGGGTGGTATTCATGTTGAAATGACCGGAACAAATGTTACGGAATGTATCGGTGGAGCCCATCATCTAAAGGAGTCTGATCTTGCAAAACGATACCAGACATTTTGTGATCCTCGTTTAAATGCTGAACAGTCTTTGGAAATCGCTTTTCTGCTTGCTGATGAGTTGACCAAAAGAAATTTTGCGGCTCATTAACAGGAATATTGTTTTGTAATATTATTGAAAGTCAAATGGATGACTGATGGATTAGAGAAAAAGAACGTGGATAAAATTCTGTCATCTACCTTGGCTGTGACAGTACCTGGTAATAATGAGGAAATATTAAATCGTACGGATATGTATTTTGTTCGTACACAGAAAATAATCGAGCAATATGGGGATACAGAAGTTGTCTATGCCGTTTTTTTACGACGTCCTGTAATTTCTGCACCTCGTATTGCTCTTGAATGGCTAGAGCATATTATCGCAAGGGAAAAAATTAATGCCAGTTATAAACTGGCATTTCCAGAAGGGGAATGGGTTGGAGCAGGGTTGCCGATACTATACTTAAAGGGATCCTTTAAACAGCTTGTCACACTGGAAACCATATTATTGCAAAAACTCGGCGCCTGTTGTGTTGCCGCCTGCAATGCGTTTCAGATGACCCAACTTTTGCCAGATACAAGCTTCATCGCGATGGATGCGCGACATTGTGCCGGTTATGAAATGCAGGAGTTGGTGGAGTATGCTGCATGGGTTGGTAGCAAGGCAGCACAAAAAAAGAACGGAGCGAAAGGATTTATCGGGACTGCGAGTACGATAACCTCAAAATTTTATGGATTACATCATGGACTTGGAACAATGCCGCATGCCTTGATCGGTTATGCCGGTTCAACCCTTAAAGCTGCTGAAATGTTTCATGGGCAGTTTCCAGATCAGGAACTTGGTGTATTGGTTGATTACTTTGGTCAAGAAATTACGGATGGATTGGCGGTTTGCAAGGCTTTTCCAGAATTGGCGGCCCAGGGTAAAGTTTTGCTACGCTTGGATACTCATGGTGGACGATACATTGAAGGACTGAATAGACAGTCATCATATGAACTGTTAATGCGATATGCTCCTGAAACAATTCAACGCTATTGTTCCGAAAAAGAATTGACATATCTGGCAGGAACAGGTGTCTCTGCGGCTGCAATATGGTATATGCGTAAAAAACTTGATGAGGCCGGATTTGATAGGGTTAAGATCATTGCCTCATCGGGGTTTGATATCGAGAAATGTCGTATCATTTCTGAAGCAAGAGCCCCGGTTGATATTGTCGGGACCGGTTCATTCATTCCTGTTTTATGGAATGAAACATATGCAACTGCCGATATTATTGCCTATAATGGCAAACCTTTGGTTAAAAAAGGTCGGGAATTTTTGATTAATCTTGCCCGACAGTATATGCCTAACTTGGGAATATGATAATTTATAATATATGAATGGGGTAAATAATTTGCAAAATCAAGAAGATCAGAACAAAGAAGACAAGAGAGAATATAATGTACAGATCTTTGATCTTTCGAGTGAGCAAAAAAATAAGGTCACTGAAGTGGTTGCCGGTTTTTACAGTTTGGAACATGCCAATGCATTCGCCAAAACTTATGTTCGGGACAGTGTTGAAAGATGCCGTATTCCAGGAGCTTCACGACAGGAAATCTTTGATGCTTGGTCAGCTTTTGGAGAAGATGCGAAAGTTGTTGATTCACAAGAAAAAGAGAATTGGGATTCTTCGGATTCCATTATGATGTTTATTGAAAATGTTGCTACGCCAATGGAAAGGGACTGGCGTGCGCTTGATCCACGTCGTTTGGTGGAAGAGGATGATTTTCCTGAAGACGACAAATAATATAAGTTTTCTTTGTTAATTAAAATACAAGTACAGATTATGAAATTACGTTTTGCCCCAAGTCCTACTGGTTTAATGCATGTAGGAAATGCCCGTCTAGCAGTTGCTAATGCACTTTATGCCCGTCATCATGGTGGAACCTTTATGTTGCGTATTGATGATACGGATGTTGAACGCTCCAAGGAGGAATATGTTCGGGAAATATATCAGGCATTAAAATGGTTTGGGATTGGCTGGGATGAATTCATGCGTCAATCTGAACGTATGGATCGTTATCAATTGGCAATAGAAAAATTAAAACAGTCCGGGCGTCTGTATCCATGCTTTGAAACTAAACAGGAGCTTGATTTTAAGAGAGAGTTGCGTCGTCGGCAAAATAAGCCTCCTATTTATGATCGGGCAATGCTTAAGCTTACGTCTGAACAACGAGAAGAAGCAGAGGCAAACGGAAAAAAACCTCATTGGCGCTTCATGCTTTCTGGGCGTGAAATGAAATGGAAAGACTTGGTTATGGGTGACTGTCACGTCAAATTATCCTCCATTTCCGATCCAGTCATGATCAAGGCGGATGGTACCGTTTTATATACTTTGGCATCAGTTGTCGATGATCTTGAAAGTGGCATTACGCATATTATCCGGGGTGAGGATCATGTGACAAATACAGGTGTTCAACTGGATTTGATTGAGGCATTGACTGATCATCCAAATACCATCCAGTTTGCACATCTACCGTTACTGCTTGACGAGGATGGGGGTAAGCTTTCAAAACGATTGGGAAGTATCTCCTTGCGCCGATTACGCGAGGATGGATTGGAGGCAAAAGCTGTGGTTTCCTATCTGGCAAGATTGGGGACATCAAGAGATCCACAATTGTTGTCTGTTGACGAATTGGCAAAGGATTATGATTTATCCTCATATTCGCGTTCACCAGCAAGGTTCGATATTCAACAAATGTTGGCATTGAATAAAAAGTGTTTGCATACAATGGAATTTTCAGAAGTCAGAGATCGATTGCCTGAAGCTGTTACAGAAGAATTCTGGAATATTGTCCGACCCAATATCGATATATTGTCTGAAACGCGATATTGGTGGGATTTGGTTCATGAGGATATTATTTCTGAAGTTGCGGATGAAGATAAATCATATCTTCATCTGGCCTTGGAATGTTTGCCAACTGAACCTTGGGGACAAGAGACCTGGAGCCAATGGACCAATATTTTGAAAGAGGTTAGTGGTCGAAAGGGAAAATCTCTTTTTCATCCATTGCGTCTGGCATTAACACGAGAGGATAAAGGGCCGGAGATGAGAGGGCTTTTACCGCTGATTGGGCGAGAAAGAGTGGTCAGACGGTTAACGGAGGCATGTTCTCTTGCCTAGATAAATTAAATTATGAAGATAAATAATTTTATCTGCATATAGCTTTTTTAAAAGGTTGAAAAATTTCTTGGCCTTGTTAAAAAGGCTTTTTTGTTTCATTAAAGTTTTACCTTGTTATGCGTCAATCTTTGAAAACAGAACTTTTAAGTCCAGCTGGCACGTTAAAGGCCATGCGATATGCATTCGCATACGGTGCAGACGCGGTCTATGCAGGACAGCCACGTTACAGTCTGCGAGTTCGCAATAATGAATTTAATCACCAAAATCTTAAAATCGGTATTGATGAGGCACATGCTCAAGGAAAATCTTTCTATGTGGTGGTTAATATTGCACCTCATAATGCAAAGTTAAAGACATTTATCAAAGATTTGGAGCCTGTTGTCACCATGGGACCTGATGCTTTGATCATGTCTGACCCTGGACTAATTATGATGGTGAGGCAACATTTTCCTCAAATGGCCATACATTTATCCGTCCAGGCCAATGCTGTTAATTGGGCCACGGTTAAATTTTGGAAAGAGATGGGATTAACACGGGTTATCTTGTCACGTGAGCTTTCCCTCAAGGAAATTGAAGAAATTCATCAACATGTTCCAGATATCGAATTGGAGGTATTTGTGCATGGGGCCCTTTGCATGGCTTATTCAGGTCGGTGTCTATTGTCGGGATATATTAATCACCGTGATGCCAATCAGGGAACATGTACAAACTCTTGTCGCTGGAAATATGATGTTGAAGAGGCAACTGAAAATGAATTGGGAGAAATTGTCAATAAAAACCAATCTGAAACATGTTGTCAATCTGATGATGTTCCACCAACCTTGGGTGAAGGGGAGACAACGGATAAAGTTTTCATTCTGCGCGAAGAAAAACGCCCTGATGAGGAGATGACAGCCTTTGAGGATGAACATGGCACTTATATCATGAACTCAAAGGATCTGAGAGCAATCCAGCATGTTGAAAAGTTGGTTAATATTGGTGTTTATTCCCTTAAAATTGAAGGGAGAACAAAATCTCATTATTATTGTGCCCGTACTGCTCAAATATATCGCAAGGCAATTGACGATGCCTTGGCAGGTCGGCCATTTGATATGAACTTGATGACAAGTTTGGAATCCCTGGCTCATCGTGGATATACTGAAGGTTTTTTACGTCGACATAAACATAATGAATATCAAAATTATGAAACAGGCTCATCAATTTCTGTGAAACAGCAATTTGCTGGTGAATTCACTGGTAATTTCAGGGATGGTCTTGCCGAAATCGCGGTTAAAAACCGTTTTGAAATTGGTGATCAACTAGAAATAATGACTCCTGGCGGAAATGTTAGCTTTACTTTAGAAAAAATGGAAAATACGAAAGGGGAAGCCATTAAAATTGCACCAGGAAATAGTCATATTGTCTATATTCCTGTCCAGAAAAATCTTTCTCTCGAATATGCGTTGCTTATGCGATATCTGAAAACTGAATCATAATTGAAGATATTAAGTTTATTAATCATTGGGGGGATTTATTAAACTACGGAAAAGATTTTTCCTAAAGGGTGAACTGTTAAAATATTATAATATCTCGTAATTTACCTTACCTTGATCTTTGTTTGTTAGTATTGCATTTAATGATCAGATGAAGGAATTCTAATTTATCAATTGATTTATAGCACTGGATAAATCATTTTCTGTTAAAGGTTGATCACTTAAATTTATGCAACCATAACGTTGCTTTTTAACTGCGGTAAGAAGATAGAAACAATTACGCAGATGATTTTGGTTATCCAGTTTTCTATTTAACTCCAATAGAGCTGTATCTTTTTTTGCAAAGACCATATTTGCTAAAGCTGCACCATGAGGGGCGATAATCAGATCAGCCTGACGAAAAAGATTGACTTGTGCAGCAAAATCCATGTTTTCAAGAAATACTTTTTCAATTGATTTTTCATTCAAAACTTTATCAATAATACGCTGTTCATCAAAACTAATTCGAGGATTTGGATGATGCTCCCTTGAAATGTAAAAACGTTTGGGTAATGAAGCATTGACAGGGGGCTGGATTGTATCGAATAAGGTATAAATTTCATCAAATGTTAGATATAATTCCGGCATCAGGGGATTATGCCAGAAAAAATGCAGATTTTTTACAGGGTAAATACCATAATTCATAAAAGTGGCACGATTAATCAATCCACTATATTCAAGGCTTTGAACATAAGTTGTTGGTGAGAAAGCACATTGCCGATTGTCGAATAGGCTATGTTCAGATGGTAAGGCAAGAATTGTATCAGGTGACAATATGGAATTGGCTAATTGTGTTTTGGAGATTCCATACAATAACCAATGATAATAATTAAAGCAAGCAGCATCAAAACCCACAAAAACATTATCTAAACTGGACTTTTGTTCAATGTCTGGAAATAAAAAGCCAGAATGATTTTCACTGGGTGGCAATTGTTGTTTCATTAAAAAACAAGAAGGTTCATCAACGATATATCCTTCGGATGTTACGATTACTCCGTCCAGTCCCGGGAAAACGATAAAATATGCGTTTTTAAGAGTAAATAGAGTCAAATACGTAAGAGGTAAAGTTATTTGATCATTATTTTTAGGATTTGATCTTACGTTATAATAAGACAACCCTCGCATGAAATCCCTTTTACCTGTTATAGTATTAAAATTTTTGGGAAGAGATAAAATGGCAGGGAATGAAATACAAATTTTTTTTTGCTTTGATATTTTTTCAAATGAACGGAAATCTTGTTTTAAAATTAAATTATTTGAAATCATTATATGAAACTTTAATTTTTTTGAAATAAATGAAAATATAAAAAAGAGAAAGGAAATATTTGTCAATATGTTATAACATTATTGATTTGTGGCAAATTAAATATGAAATTATTTCAATAATTGAAGAATAAATTTATGTTAATTTAATTATCTTAAAATGATGTTTCTTCAGATTTTTTGAATTACAAATTATTATTTATTGAAAATTGTTTTGTTTTATTACTGTGATGCTATTCTGGAAATCATCCTGCTTTGATAAGGTTTTGAATATTATTTTTTTCAAATAACATGAGTAAAACTTGTATTGACGTTTTTTCATTAATGGAGGCCTGAGCCTCTTTGTTATACCAGTATTCAGCAGCTTTCCAGGCTGTATTAATCCAATGATCCAACATGATTTCATTGACCATTTTAAAATTGGGTAAACCGGATTGTCTACGACCTGTTACCTCTCCGCCGCCCCGTATCCTGAAATCCTCATCAGCTATCAGGAAGCCATTCTCTGTGTCGCGTATGAGGGATAATCTTTTTTTCGCTATATAACTAATTTTATCATCATGTAAAAGAAGACAGTATGACTGTTTTTCTCCTCTTCCAACACGCCCACGTAATTGATGCAATTGTGCAAGACCAAAACGTTCTGCATGTTCAATAACCATGATATTAGCATTGGGAATATTGACGCCAACCTCGATGACTGTGGTGGCAACTAGTATTTTGGTTTTATTCTGTGCAAATTTATCAAGTTCAGCTTGTCTTTCGCCGGTATCTTGTTGGCCATGCGCTAGGCCTACATTCTCGATACCAAAATAATGCTGTAGTCTTATGTAACGATCTTTGACTGCAGCCAGATCCATAACTTCGCTTTCTTCAACTAGAGGACAGACCCAGAATATTTGACAACCTTTTTGAATGGCTCTTTTGATACCCTCCAAGATTTTATCAATTTTGCTTAATGCATGCAGCGTGGTATGGATAGGTTTCCGATTTGCAGGTTTTTCTGTAAGACGACTGACCTGCAATTCTCCCCATCTTGTCAGTAAAAGGGTTCTTGGAATAGGGGTTGCTGTCATTACAAGTGTATCTGTATTTTCCCCCTTTTCTCCCAGTCTAATGCGTTGTTCAACACCGAAACGATGTTGTTCGTCAATAATGACAAGCGCCAGGTTATGAAAAACAACTTGTTCCTGAAACAAGGCATGTGTACCGATAGCAATTTTTGTTTTTCCGGTTTTAATTTTATCGAGGGTTTCCTTGCGAGCTATTCCTTTTATGGAACTGCTTAAAAATGAAATTTCAACAGGAGCAAGTTTCATAAAGGTTTCATAATGTTGTCTGGCAAGAATTTCAGTGGGTGCCATAATAACACTTTGGAATCCCGCTTCAACAGCCTGTAAGGCGGCCATTATAGCAATAATGGTTTTACCGGAACCGACATCTCCCTGTAATAATCTTAGCATGCGATAAGGGCGTTCCATATCTGTCTGAATTTCTTTGAATGCCTGTCTTTGGGAAAATGTCAGTGAATATCCGAATTTTTGTAAAGCGTGGCAAATAAGATGATTATCACCAATCAGGGATTTTCCTGTGGTTAACTGATTTGTATGTTTTATTTTTGTAATGGCTAATTGTTCCGCGAATAACTCATCAAATGCCAAACGGGAACGTGCCCGACTTTCAACAGCTTCATAGGTTTGATTTTCAAAAAAAGTGGAGAAATCTTCTGGAAGATGTAGTAAGTGAAGCGCTTCTTTAAAACTTGGCCAATGGTGTTGATGTAAAAGGGAAGGATTGATCCATTCGGGCAATTCGGGACATAGGTTTAATGCCAGACGTAAAGCTTTTGAAAGATTTTTTGGGAAAAGGCCTGCTGTTAAGGGCCATACAGGTTCAATTAATGGAATGGCCTGTTGGTTATATATAGGTTCAATATAATGTGGATTGGTTATAATCAGTTTGTTATTTTTATTTTCTAAAAGACCTGAAACAACAAATATTGTATTAAGGGTCAGTTTTTTTGCTTGCCACGATGAAAAAAATATCATTTCAGCTTTAGCACTGCCATCGTTAACAAATATACGCCAGGGTTGTTTATGATGACGGGGTTTTTCAATATGGGTAATTTCTATTTGAAGTGTAACTATTTTTCCAGGGATTGCATTTTGCAATTTGGGGCGATATCGTCGGTCAATTATTGAAGTGGGCAAATGAAAGAGTAAATCAATAATTCGCTCACCACCAATTGCATGGGTCATTAACTTGCTCAATTTCGGACCTATACCTTTAAGACTGGATAAGGGGGACAATATAGGTTTTATGGAAAGATAAAGGGAAGGTGGAATAGAGGGGGGACTCATGATTATTTTGGTTATGAGAGTGTAGAATTGTTTAAATTTAGATATCAGTATAGGATATGTTAAATGGTAGAGCAAAAAGAAAATATAAGTTCACTTGAGTCACGAAAACGCAGACTGATTTATCGTGCAACTCATAGAGGTACCTTCGAGGCTGACTTAATCATCGGTCAGTTTGCGATGATGAATGTACCAGCAATGACAATTATTGAAATTGAGGATTTTGAAAAAATAATGGAATTGGCTGATACAGATCTGATGTTATGGTTGACAGGTTTCGAGCCTTACCCAAAAAAAATTGAGAGTCCTGTTTTTCTTTCGCTATATCATTTTGCTCAACAAAATAAACCGAATAAACATTAAGGAGAAATCGCATGGGGGGAGCCTCAAAAAAGCAATTTAAAAATTTTTTGCCGATATGGGGAGCTCCCGAGGGATATGATGCCTTTTTATTAAGTAAAATTGCTCAGGAATGTTATCAAAAAGATAACCATGTTCTGGTTCATGTCGCACGGAATGATATAGATATGAACCGGTTGGCTGATTTACTCTATTATATCGCACCTCAATTAAATGTTTTGAATTTTCCTGCCTGGGATTGTTTGCCTTATGACCGTGTATCCCCGAACAAGGCAATAACCTCGGAACAGGTAGCAACATTGACGCAATTACTTGAACCCTTGACCGGGCCAAGGATCATATTGACGACAATACCCGCACTGTTACAAAAAATAGCACCCAGATCAGTCTTTGCAGGACGTGCTCTGACCCTTAAACAGGGTGAAAGTCTGGATCAGGAATTTTTAGTCGAACTTCTTGTTGCGCAGGGATACAATCGTACGGATACAGTTATGGAACCGGGTGAATTTGCCTTGAGGGGTAGTTTATTTGATATTTTCCTGGCTGGGGAAGAAGAGCCTGTCCGCTTGGATTTATTCGGAGATGAGATAGATTCAATTCGCTGTTTTGATCCGATTACGCAACGTTCAACTCGGAAAGTTACGGAACTTGTTTTAAGACCTACCGCAGCTTATTCTCTGGATGAGGAAAGCATATCAAGGTTTCGTACGAAATGGCGAGAACTGTTTGGTCAGGGATCAATGAGTGATCCAATTTATGAAGCCGTTTCGGAAGGCCGAATGGTTCAAGGACTTGAACATTGGTTACCTCTTTTTCATGATAAGATGGAAACGTTTTTTGATTATGTTTCTGATGTTAAACTGTCTTTTTCATATCAGGCCGAGGAGGCATTGCAACCAAGACTGGAAATGATTGCTGATCATTATGAAGCCCGCAAACAGCCAGTAAGAAATGACGAAGTTGTATATCGTCCCTTATCACCTGATTTGCTATATCTTACTCAATCTGAGTGGAATCATATAGTCACGCGATATAAAGGGGTGTATTTTTATCCTTTTGCAATGCCTGACGGATCCAGTGGAATGGATGCAGGGGGAAGGCCAGGTATAGTTTTTGCTAAAAGTAATCTGACAGTCGAAGCCGATAATGTTTTTCATATGTTCAAGTCAAGATTCAGGGAATGGTATTCATCTGGACGGAAAACATTGGTTGCCGGCTGGACAAACGGATCAAGAGAGCGCATCGCTACATTATTGAAAGAACACAAAATCGCCGTTCAGAAACTGGAAGGGTGGCAAGAAGTTAAAAATTTCAGGGAAGCTTCTGTAGGATTATTGACTTTTGGTTTGGATCGCGGATTTGTTGCCGATGATTTCATTCTTGTTTCTGAAGCCGACTTGTTAGGGGAAAGAATTTCACGTCCACATAGAAAACGGAAAAAAGCCGAGCAGTTCATTTCAGAAGCTTCTGAAATTAGCGAGGGAGATCTTATTGTACATCAGGAATATGGAATTGGTCGTTATCAAGGACTGGTTAATCTGGAAATCGGTGCTGCGCCACACGATTGTCTGGCACTTGTTTATCATGGTGATGAAAAATTATTCTTACCTATCGAAAATATTGAGTTATTGAGCCGTTATGGATCTGATCAAACGGGTGTTGCTCTGGATAAACTGGGAAGTCCTGCATGGCAAAAACGTAAAGCCACAATGAAGGCTCGTATTCGGGACATGGCTGGTGAGTTATTGAAAACAGCCGCGGCCCGCTTGATGCAGGAAGCGACGATCGAGACCCCTCCTGAAGGATTGTGGGAGGAGTTCTGTGCACGGTTTCCCTTTATTGAAACGGATGATCAGGCAAGGGCTGTTGCTGATATTATTCAGGATCTTGCTTCCGGACGTCCCATGGATCGTTTGATTTGTGGTGATGTTGGTTTTGGTAAGACAGAAGTGGCATTACGTGCCACTTTTATTGTGGCCATGAATGGAGGCCAGGTGGCGGTTGTGGTACCGACAACCCTATTGGCACGTCAGCATTATCAAACCTTTGTGAAACGTTTTGAGGGATTTCCGGTAAAAATTGCCCAACTTTCCAGAATGGTGACATCAAAAAATGCGGCACAGATCAAAAAGGAATTGGCAGATGGCAATGTCAATATAGTGATTGGTACACATGCTTTACTAGCCAAGACGATCAAGTTTGCAAATTTGGGTATGCTTATTATAGATGAAGAACAGCATTTTGGTGTTGCGCACAAAGAGAAATTGAAAACCTTGCGTGAAGATATTCATGTATTGACATTATCTGCCACCCCATTACCAAGGACGTTGCAATTATCATTGACTGGAATGCGAGAGATAAGTCTAATCGCAACGCCTCCAATTGATCGTTTGGCTGTTAGAACTTTTATCATGCCCTTTGATCGTATCGTTATTCGAGAGGCTATTCAAAGGGAGCGATTCAGAGGGGGGCAAATATTCTGTGTTGCACCGCGTGTTCAGGATCTGCAAAACCTGCAAGATCAACTTTTGGATATAGTTCCCGATTTACGGTTGGTACAAGCTCATGGGCGGTTATCCCCTACAGAACTTGAACGGGTGATGACTGAATTCAATGAAGGTAAATATGATGTATTGCTTTCGACCAATATTGTTGAAAGTGGACTGGACATGCCAACTGTCAATACACTGATAATCTATAAGGCTGATCATTTTGGATTAGGTCAGTTATATCAATTGAGAGGTCGTGTGGGACGGGGAAAACAGCGTGGATATGCGTATTTGACATGGCCACAGCATCATTTTCTTTCCAAGAATTCTGAAAAGCGACTGGAAATAATGCAGTCACTGGATAATCTTGGGGCAGGATTCACTTTGGCATCTCACGATCTGGATTTGAGAGGGGCGGGTAATCTGCTGGGAGAAGAACAGTCTGGTCATATTCGGGAAGTTGGCGTTGAGCTATACCAGAAGATGCTTGAAGAAACAGTGGCAAGCTTCCGTGCAGAAAAAAATAATCAGTTATTGGAAAATCAGGATTGGACACCCAATATCACTTTGGGATTACCTGTTCTGATCCCGGAAACCTATGTGACGGATCTATCAGTAAGATTGGGTTTATATCGACGAATAGGCAATCTGGAAAATCATGATGATATTGAAGCCATGCAAGTTGAATTGATAGATCGTTTTGGGACCTTGCCTGAAGAAGTAAGCAATCTGCTTCATGTAATGAAACTGAAAAAACTTTGTAAAAAAGTTGGTGTTAATCGCATTGAGGCTGGACCGAAAGGGGTTGTTGTTCAGTTTTTTAACAATCAATTCAAAAATCCTGAAGGATTAGTACAATGGATAGCCGGTATTAAAGATCAGTCTGTGAGATTGCGTCCTGATGGTAAATTGATATATTTGCGAGAAACCCCGTTTGCAAAACGGATTCAGCGTTGTCAATTTTTATTAAGCAAGCTTGTTGAAATTCACCGATAATAAAACGTCATTTCCTAAATTAAGTAGACTGAATTTAGCTAGAAATGACATTTTGAAGCATTCATGAATTTATTTATTAATAAGACATAATTTATTAAAATCATTGAATATTTTTTAATCCAATGATAATGTTACGTAATTTAAATGTTTTTTTAAGAAATAAATAAAGTTAAGTAGAGAAATTAGATTATGTTGCAAAAAAATGTCAATGATCTTTTGGTTTTTTTAACAATTGCTAAAGAAAGAAGTTTTACAAAGGCAGCATCAAAATTAGGTGTATCCCAATCCGCATTAAGTCATACCATGCGAAATCTTGAAAAAAATCTGGATGTGCAATTATTATCCCGTACTACACGAAGTGTAGAGCCAACCAAGCTTGGTGAGATTTTATTGAAAAATATTGCGCCGAGATTAGAGGAAATTGTTGAAGAGCTTGGCAAGATTATTGATTTGAAAAAAAGGCCTTTTGGAAATATCAATCTTTTAACAGATGAACATGCTGCAAACTTTGTTGTATGGCCTCATTTGCGAAATTTTTTGCGACATTATCCTGATATAAAATTTAATGTAGAGGTTTCCTCCAATCTTCAAAAAGAAATTCATGGAAAATATGATGCAAAAATAAGCCTTGGTGAAGTTGTAGACAAAGATTTCTTATCAATAAAAATTAGCGCACCTGTCCAAATAGCGGTTGTCGCGTCACCATTATATTTACAAGATAAAAAAATTCCAAAAACGCCGCATGATTTGCTCAAACATCAATCTATAAATTACTTTCTTTCTTTTATGCAAAATCAGTATGATTGGGAATTTGTTGTAAAGGGTAATACACAAGTAATTCATATGGAAGGTCAATTTTCTTGTAATACCCTAACCCAGGTCATACAGGCCACACTGGATGGTTTTGGTTTTGCCTATATTCCCTTGAAAGAGGTTTATCACGCCATTCAGCAAAAACATCTTGTACATGTTTTATCTGAATACTGTCCCTCTTTTTCAGGATATTATCTGAGATACCCCAATCGAAACAATTTTACACAGGCATTTTCTTTGCTATTGCAAAGTTTTGAACATTAAATTTCGCTATTTATATTATTACCTTGCAAATTATAATTGCACTTTTATTTTTTTCAAATTAAATTGATGTAAAAAATATACATATTAATTAATTCAAGAGAAACAAGATGTCAGATTTAATTTTGGCGCGGGCTTTACATGTATTGGCAATTGTAATTTGGATAGGTGGGGTATGTATGGTGACAACGGTTCTTCTACCAACCATTCGTAAGAATTTTTCATCCAGCGAACGATTGTCTATATTTCATCGTATTGAAAGCCGTTTTGCTACACAGGCTCGTTTTACAACTTTGATAGCCGGATTATCCGGGTTTTACATGGTATGGCGAATGCAAATATGGAATCGATTTGAGCATATAGAATTTTGGTGGATGCATGCCATGTTTTTGGTGTGGTTAATCTTTACAACCATGTTATTTGTAATTGAACCCTTTATACTCAATAAAAAATTAGGGAATAGTGGCCAGCAACAACCCGATAAGGTATATGTTAAGGTTCAGAGATTACACTGGTTTTTATTAACCATCAGTTTCATTGCAATCATTGGTGCAGTCATGGGAAGCCATGGTTTCGCTTTTTTTTGAGAAATAAATAAAATAATGAAGATGCATAATATTCGATTGGGTCGGGTGATTTCAATTTTTATATCGAATTGGTGGGATGCTATACTTCATTATTTTTATTTCAGTGGCAGGACAAGCAGATCAGGTTTTTGGTGTTTTGCAGTTTTAAATAGTCTAATTCTATATTTTTTATTTTGTATAGATGAATATTTTCATTTGATTTACAGAGTGACTTTTCATTATTATTATTGTGATATCCATCTATTTTTTTTAATATATTTTTTATTAACGATCTTTCCATCATTTGTACTGTTCATACGTCGCCTGCATGATCTTAATTTGTCAGGTTGGTGGGTTTTGTTGATGATTATTCCCTTACCCTATCTATACCTCAATTTTTTAATTCAGATTATTTTTCTTGTTATAGCAAGTTTTCCCGGTTCAGAAAATAATCAGTATGGTATCAAACCCATTAATCAGGTTACTGTTTAATTCATATTCTTTGTTTAAATTACCATACGGGAATGGGAACATTATTAACCTTGAACAGATTTCCCTGCCAGTTTATATCCCATTCAAGATTATTGTTTCCGACAGAACGTCCAGCAAATTTAGCTAAAATCAATGCTGTCTTTAGATTATTTATACGGGTAGAACCACTATTTGCAATCAATTTTTCCATATTGCTTACAGTGATTTTACCTTTTGCCGATTGGAAGTTAAGCTCTCGGTCAACTAAAGCGTTTCCATACGCAGTAATATGGGTTAAATTGTTCTGCATCATTAAGTTATTGATTTTTAATGGTAATGACAGGTCATAAAATTTATCCTCATTATTGCCACTCGCGGCGGCTAAAATTAGGGGATAATATTTTGAAGGGGTATTCAGATTCAAAATGCCTTCTCGTGGAAGGAAAAGGTTTGATTTTTGAGAGGGGTTTATTTCATTCAGACCTGAAAAAAACAGTTTCAAATTTACATTGTCAGCGATATTTTGAACTTGCAACCGTATTTCATCAGCTTTGTAGGCATTGTTTAAATTTTTTATTAAAATGTTTCGCCATATAATGGTAAGTTGTTCGTTTTGTTTAAGTTGTTTTAATATAGGTGTAATAGAATCAGTATAGTAATTTTTGTTACAGGAATTGATTTGATATTTCAGAAATACGGTCAACAATCCGGTCGATGTGATATTGGTAACTCTTTGCAACTGATCTTTGGACAAGGTTTTACCGCTCTGGTTTACCATTAACTGTTTGCTATTCAGGAAAACATTGGAATTATCCGGAATTTTGACAGTATAATTAGTAACTTGTAAAGAATTGATATGATGATCAACAGTGTCTGATGATATATTTGAACAGTATGAATGCCAAGTTACAGAAGCGAAAGCTACTGCATTATTAAATAGTGAATAAATAAGCATCAGCACGAAAAAAGGCAAAGACTTTAAAAATATACTCATAACCATAGAAACATTTTTCATTTTCAAAAAAGAATTAAACTATATCGATATTAAGAAAGATATTAAAGGGTTATTTACAAAAGATTGAAAATTATAATAGTTGGATAATGATTTGGATCAAAACTAAAAGATTAAGGATTTTCAATGCCGAAATATCTGGACCCGTTTTTAATTTTACTATTAATGACCGTTGCAATAGCAAGCTTTTTTCCATGTCACGGTTCGGGTGTTCTTTTTTTTAACAATCTGGCTGTAATAGCCATTGCTCTTATGTTTTTTTTGCAAGGTGCAAGGTTATCTCGTCAAGCGGTTATTGAGGGTATTTTTCACTGGAGATTACATTTACTAATTTTTGCATGTACGTTTGTCATTTTTCCTATACTGGGATTAGGCTTGCATTATTTATTCCCTAAAATGTTATTGCCTGACTTATGGATGGGCATTCTTTTTTTATGCTGTTTACCATCTACAGTACAATCGTCAATTGCATTTACATCAATCGCAAAAGGAAATGTGCCAGCTGCAATATGTTCAGCTACTGCCTCAAATATTCTGGGAATTTTCATAACTCCTTTTTTGGTTGGATCAATATTTTCAAATCATCATCAGGCTATTTTTTCAAGAGATAATCTTAACATAGTTTACCAATTGTTATTACCCTTTATCATGGGACAGATCCTGCAGCCGTGGATAAGGGAATGGGCATTAAAAAATTCCCGTCTTTTATCCTGTTCTGATCGTGGGTCAATCCTGATCGTTGTTTATACAGCTTTTAGTCAGGCAGTGAATATAGGTTTATGGTACAAATTATCCTTGTATCAGTTTATGAAACTGATTTTAATTGACGTGGTTTTACTAGATTCAATTTTAATAATTTCTTTTTTGCTATCGAAACTTTTTAAATTTTGTTGGCAGGACCAAATCAGCATTGTATTTTGTGGATCAAAAAAATCTCTAGCTTCCGGGGTTCCAATTGCAAACGTGTTATTGCCTCCCTCAATGGTGGGAATGATAATATTGCCTTTAATGATTTTTCATCAAATTCAGCTATTTGTAATTGCGATCATTGCCCAATATTGTAATAAAATATCCGATAAAAAGAAGGTTTATAAGACATAATCAAGAAATACCTGATATGTTTGTCACTCTATCAAAGATTTGACGATTTAATGTTTTATTTTATTATTAATCTAAACAAATGAATCTTATAATGATATTTCATTTTTAAAATCAGTTTTA
>NZ_JAXOQA010000024.1:0-26196 GCF_047307945.1 Commensalibacter sp. A3DC
ACCAAAGATTTTTTTAATTTCCTCAATAATAAAAGCCTTTTATCACCTAATTTTTAAAAGGATCAATCTTGCTAGAAAGGTTAACCCTTTTATGATTTAGACAATGAAATCAGTTAATATTAGAAACTGTCGTCTCCCCAGCCTCCATCATCACCACCCCAGTCACCACCATCATCAGAGCCCCAATCAGCAGAATCTCCAGAATTACCCCAATCTGTATCATTTCCGCTGTTACTGAAACCATCATCAGCATAATTATCAAATCCGGCACCAGAATTGTTACCAGCATCAAAATTCGGATCAACTGCGGTACCCTCACCCGTAAAGGGATCACTGCCAGCTGCTGTTCCTGCAAACGGATCATTCGGATCTGCAGCAGACATTGGTGCAGCACCATTAACTGCATGATGGCCACCAAACAATCCACTCAATGCATTATAAGCCATCATACCCCCGGCAACACCAGCTGCCGTCGACAATGCACTGCCTAAAAATCCATTTCCACCCCGATTAAACATTCCTCGTTGATAACCTGGGGGATAATTCACAGCCGGAGGTTGTTGCTGTCCATAAGGTGTATTCATAGACTGATTTGTTTGTGGTTGTGGCCGATTAGGATTTCCTCCCCATCCTGGCGGCATTTGTTGGGATTGAGGCGACATTTGAGTTTGCGACCGGTTTCCGCCACCAAAAAGCCCTCCCAGAAATCCTCCTGAACGAGGTTGGCTTGATTGGGCCTGAGTCTGTTTCAGCTGTTGAATCTGTTGTTGCATCTGCTGTAATTGCCATTCCAGCTGACGAATACGATTCTGAGATTCAACCAAGGCGGCTTCCTGAACAATGGCCATTTGTGTCATACGATAGCCCGCTTCAGGATATTTCTGCAAATTACTGTTAATCAGTTGATTGGCTTCAGAATCAATAGGGGGTAACGGACTGGCTGTTCCAACCGTATTTGGAGAAGCTGTTTTTTTTCCACTGACACGTTCAAAAAATTGATTGATCAATTGCTGTTCGTCATTATTCATCTTTGATTAACCTTTAAAATTATCTTTGGATTTCTCTTTATATTTTAATTATAAGACAAATTTTTGAAGATGATTCACTTTTCTTGTCATATCATCAAGATCGTATTATTTATTTAATCTTATTCGTAACCATCGATAGACTAAAAAATAATTAACACTTATTATTCGTTATTTTTGCATTCTTTTGGAATTATATAATTCATGCCATCGCATACACCCTTTCAACCAGCTTCAACAAAAAAAACGTTATCATTCCAGGGACTGATCTTAAAGTTACATGAATTCTGGAATTCTCAAGGTTGTGCATTATTACAACCTTATGATCTTGAAATCGGCGCGGGAACATTATCACCACACACGACATTACGAGCGTTGGGCGACAAACCCTGGAAAGCGGCCTATGTTCAACCCTGTCGGCGTCCAACAGATGGACGATATGGTGAAAACCCCAACCGTTTACAACATTATTATCAATATCAGGTTCTACTGAAGCCATCCCCTGAGAATAGTCAGGAACTATTGCTTGAAAGTTATAAAGCCATCGGTATCAATCCAAAAGAGCACGATATTCGTTTTGTTGAAGATGACTGGGAAAATCCCACAATTGGCGCGTGGGGACTTGGATGGGAGGTTTGGTGTGACGGTATGGAGGTCACTCAATTCACCTATTTCCAGCAGGTTGGCGGGATAACAACCTCTATTCCTTCAACTGAACTTACATACGGCCTTGAACGATTGGCCATGTATATTCAGGGCGTTGAGAATGTCTATGATTTGGCCTTCAATGATCACGGGCTGACCTATGGAGAGGTTTTTCTCAGGGCTGAAAAGGATTATTCCCGTTACAATTTTGAATGTGCAGACACGACCCTTTTATTCAATCATTTCAAGGATGCAGAAAAAGAATCCAATGCGTTGGTCCAACAGAAACTTGCTCAGCCAGCCTACGATCAGTGTTTGAAAGCAAGCCACTTATTCAACCTGCTTGATGCCCGTGGAGTCATCAGCGTGAATGAACGCGCTTCCTATATTGGTCGCATTCGTAATTTGGCAAAACAATGTTGTGAAACTTGGCTGGCAGAGGAAAAATAATATGTCGGAATTGTTTATTGAACTATTATCGGAAGAAATTCCCGCACGCATGCAAAAGCAAGCCATGGAAAATCTTAACCGTTTACTGAATAATGCGCTGATCAATCTTAATCCCACTGATGCTAAAACATTCTCCACACCAAGACGTATCGCTGTTTCTATGCAGATTGACGCTACCATTCCGGCACAAGAGCTGGAGGAAAGAGGGCCACGAACCACAGCCCCTGAAAAAGCGTTAGAGGGTTTTTTACGCAAACATGCGGCTCAAAAAAATGATTTGATTGAAGAGAACGGTTTTTGGGTTTTGAAAAAAATTAAGCCTGAGCAATCAGCCAGCCAATTTATTCAGGAAAAAATTCCGCAACTTTTATGGCAATTCCCCTGGCCTAAATCACAGCGTTGGGGAAATGGCAGCCAATTTACATGGGTTCGCCCATTGCATCGCATCACCTGTATTCTGGATGGTGAGGTTGTTCCTTTTACCTTGGCAAAAGAAAATGATGATGCGCATGGATTATCCAGCGATCAAATCACTGAAGGCCATCGTTTTCTTTCTCCTTCCCCCTTTACCATCCGCAATACAAAACAATGGCAGGAAACACTGTTTTTCCATTATGTTATTGCCGACTCTGAACAGCGTCGTGATAAAATTCTTGCAGACATATCCAAGCTTGCAGAAAATAATAAACTTCAACTCGTTTCTGATGAAGGACTTTTGAACGAAGTTACGGGACTTGTTGAATGGCCCGTCGCGTATATGGGTAAAATTGATTCCATTTTCATGGATTTGCCACAAGAAGTAATGCAAGTTTCAATGCGAGTGAATCAACGTTATTTCGCACTGAAAAATCAAGATGGCTCACCAGCAGCACGTTTTATTTTTATAGCGAATATTAGACCAGACGATGATGGTTCCTTAATCATTGCCGGAAATGAGCGTGTTTTGCGGGCACGTTTTGCCGATGCCCGTTATTTTTGGGAACAGGACCGTAAAACACAACTTGTATCATATAACAACTCATTAAATGATGTTATTTTTCATGCCAGACTCGGCAGCCAATACGAACGTGTGCAACGTATTGTCAAAGTTGCAGGCTTTCTTGCAAACGAGCTTTGCGCCGATGTAGTTCATGCACAACGTGCTGCTTTACTTTGCAAGGCTGATCTTGCAACAGGAATGGTTGGTGAATTCCCGGAACTCCAAGGTATTATGGGGGGATATTATGCTCAACATGATAATGAAAATCCTGCCGTAGCGCTTGCAATCAAGGAACATTACAAACCTTGTGGTCCAAAAGACCAGACACCCTCTGAACCATGCTCTGTTATTGTTGCACTCGCGGATAAAATCGATTTGCTAACCGCATTTTTTGCCATAGGTGAAAAACCCAAAGGATCTGGTGATCCTTTTGCATTAAGACGGGCTGCCTTGGGGATTATCAGAATCATCCGTGAAAACAATCTCTCTCTTGATTTAGAAAAAGTATTTGAATTCTCCATTTCAACACTTCCGAAAGATTTACAACAAGCTTCAGATCTGAAATTTTTGGCAAATTTCATGAATGAACGACTTATTATTCAGTTACGAAGTGAGGGTTTACGACATGATATTTTATCAGCAGTTTCACAAAAAAATCATTTAACTGATATTTCCGAACTTCTTAAAAAAGTTAATGCCATAAATCAAATTCTTGAATCATCCGAAGGAAAAGATCTTCTGGCCGCTGTCAAAAGAGCAAGCAACATTCTCAGAATTGAAAACAAGAAAGACGGCCCTCATCAAGGTGAACCCGATCCGTCTCTTTTCCATACTGATGAAGAAACAAATCTGTACAGTCATTTAAAGCAAGCTACACAAATGATTGAATCAGCGCTTGATCATAAGAAGTTTGAATTTGCAATGAATACTATAGCTTCCTTACGCTCTGAACTGGACATCTTTTTTGATAAGACTATTATTAATGATCCAAATGAAATCATTCGTCATAATCGACTTAAACTTCTCAATCAAATTGATAATGTAGCTAACCTTATTGCTGATTTTAGCCAAATTGAAAAATAGTTATATTAGATTTTAACTGGGTCTGTTAATTCATAAAACAGCTGGGGCTTGACTTTAAAATGAGGTGAATAGGCTGAATCATTTTTATAAACTGCCTGTTCACCCCATTTTTTTTCCATAAATTCCATTTCATATGTGAAGCGTTCTTGGTGTTCAGGTCTATCATCACTACCTCTTGAATAGCTTTCATGATGAATGGCAATCACATCCATGCACATAATAATTCGATAACCTGCCTCTCTTACTTTCAAACATAGATCGACATCGTTATATGCAATTTTTAAATTAATTTCATCAAATCCATCCACCTCATTAAAAACTGATGCCTTTACCAACATCATGGCCGCTGTTACTGCAGTCAATTCCTGTGATAATACAGAACGTCCGACATAACCAAAATCATTCTTGGTCATCCCCCTATTCATATGTTGGGCAACTTCCCCGGGACCGACAATAATGCCTCCATGTTGTATTCTTCCATTCGGATATAACAGTTTGGCTCCCACAATTGCAATATCATCAGCAAATTCCGCCTCATTCAACATGATTTCCAGCCAATCCTCATTTTCGATAAATACATCATTATTTAAGAATAAATAAAAATCGGATTTTATTTTTTGAGCGGCCAGGTTATTCAAACGTGAAAAATTAAATTCTTCTTGTACTGTTAAAAAATTTACAATCTTTTTTCGCGAATAGTTTTTTATAAACTCTAGAGTTTCTGTTTTTTTTGATCCGTTATCAACCAATAAAATATTATAGTGGCTATATTTGGTTCGGTCCAAAATACGATCAACGCATTGTTTGGTAATTTCAATCTGATCTTTGAAAGGGATAATAATTGTAACAGTTGATTGCGGTATCTTATTCCATGCGACCTTATACATCGTAGCATTCTCTATCGAGCTTACTACAATTTCGTGACCCGTACGTTTCAAATGATCACTTACACAGTCTACACCCGCTTTTACCGCATATTGTTTATTGGCAATTGTTTCCGCTGTTGAATTCGGAGTAATACGCCAGTGATACAAAATCTCCTGAACATGATGAATTTGCGATGATTTTAAATATTCTGTCAATCGCAAAATAAAATCATGATCCTGTGCACCATTATATTGCGATGACAGAAAACCAACTTTTCTAACATAATCAACATGAATCATGACAAAATGACAAATATAATTACACCCTAACAAATAACGGTAATTAAAATCAGGTTTTAAATTGGGTTCGGTAAATTCACCATTGTTATCAAGCTTATCCTCATCTGAATAAACAAAATAGGCATTATGACACTGCGCTTCCATTATCATCATTTCCAATGCTTCAGGAACCAGCAGGTCATCATGATCAAAAAAAGCAATCCATTGACCTTTTACCTGTTTCAATCCTTCATTGGTAGCTTCGGAAATACCCCTATTACATGTCAGTGTAATTGCCTTGATCCTGTTATCAAACAAAACATATTTTTTGATTTCTCTCTGAATTGATGCTGATTTTCCTCCATCATCAATCAAAATCAATTCCCAATTTTTATAAGTTTGACATAAAACAGAATCAACAGCCTCCCTAAAATGAGATAAATCAGGTTTGTAAACAGGACATATAATTGAAATTTTGGGAGATTTAAGTTTTATCTTTAAATCTTTCAAATTTTGTCTTTTTTTATCAAGTAATTTTGGTAAATTCGAGAAATATTTTTGTGCCCATAGATGATATTCATCAATTACATATTCCGGATAAGCGATTAAATTTTTAATTTCACTTTTTAGGGAATTAATTTCATTATATAGACTATCTATATGCTGATTCATTATTAATAGTTTTTGTTCCAACAAATCATCAACAAGGCTTGTTTGATAGGGGCTGTTTTTCACTTCTATATAATCAGGCATTACATACACGCGAAATTCCGCCTTAAAATGTTTTCGAAGCACTTTGGGTATAACAACCGCAAAACCGCATCTTGGCTCACTATTATAAGCACTTGCCACATCAGGACGATATCTATTGGCCTGAACCGTTTGTAATTCAATCCCATTCATGACAACAAGAATCGAACAGTTTCCTGTATATTCTCCTGTTTTCAAATCCTTTTTCAAAACCCATCCAACAATTGAACCATTCTTCCATCCATCAATAAAAGATTCATATTCTACAGAATCGTTATTTCTTAATAATTGAAAATATACATAGGATACTTGCTTATTATTCTGTTTTGAATCAGAGATTATAAAAGGTGTTTCATCAATAAATTGAAATGACAACTTATGGTTCTTATTATCCCTGTATCTTTCTGGTATGGAAAATTGAAAACCGATATCGCTGCGAAAAAAATTCAGCTTTTGCTGGATAGTTTTATTTTCAATATCGCATTTAATTTCAGCAATCTTTACATCATCGATAAAAGCAGAAACAATTGTAGGTTTTTCAGGTTTAACGACATTAATTGCCCATCCCACAAATACCCCCTCTTTAATTCTTTGACAGAAACCCGTACAGCGAGATTGAGCATTCATGAACCCCATCCTTTTAGTTAACTTAAATTTACTATTTCTTGAATAAAATTATAATTTTTCAAAAATAAATATCATTATAAAAAAAGGTATGTAAATTTTACATACCTTTATTGAACTTCATTTAATATTTTATCACATCAACGGGCTACTAAAACCATAATCATTTGACGATTTTCGATCTTGGAAGTTTGTTCTGTCTTTGCAACCTCTTCCATATCAACACGGAATCGATCCAACAGTTGAACACCCAGTTCTTGATGGGCCATTTCACGTCCACGGAAACGTAACGTGATTTTAACCTTGTCACCACCAGCAATAAAACGCTTTGCCGCGTTTAGTTTTACCTGATAGTCATTTTCATCAATATTGGGTCTTACCTTGATTTCCTTAATATCAATGACTTTTTGTTTTTTACGTGCCTCATTCTTTTTTTTCTGCTGTTCATATTTGAATTTGCCGTAATCAACAATTTTCGCTACTGGCGGATCAGCATTTGGACTGACTTCCAATAAATTCAGTCCAACAGCATAAGCCATTTTCAAAGCTTCACGTGTTGGCACAATACCTAACATTTCACCATCAGCACCAACCAGGCGAACCTGTGCAGCACGGATCTCATCATCAACCAAGGGCCCTTCACGATTAGTCGCAGGGGTTATCGATGTTTTTACTATGGTTAAGCTCCTTCTATAAATAAATCATTGAAAAGGGGATTACTTACTCAAAAATTAGAAAATTGAACTTATCAAAAAAATCAATCTTGTAAATAACCCATTTCCTAGATTTAATAATAAACAACTTCTTAAAATACTATAATAGATTTTAAAAAAACTATCTAGTCTTCACAATAAAATTTAGCCTTTCGCCGCGCAAAGGGAACACGTCCTTTATCTGGCGGTGATGCCTCTCGAGACAGTTGATCCATGGCTTCATTCAAAGCCATGATCTCTTGTGATTTTCCACCCAATCGACGTACCGCCAAATGACGTTCTTCCGCCTCCTTGCGCCCAATAACCAAAATGACAGGAACATGTTGCAGACTATGTTCACGAATCTTTGCATTGATCTTTTCGTTTCTATCATCCAATTCCACACGAATTCCCTGGGCTTTCAGCAGGGCAACGACTTCTCGGGCATAATTCTCCACATCATTTACAATCGTTGCCACAACTACTTGGACAGGTGCCAGCCACAAAGGGAAATGACCTGCATATTGTTCTATCAAAATACCAATAAACCGTTCAAATGATCCTAAAATTGCCCGATGAAGCATAACTGGGCGATGTCTAGCGCTATCTTCTCCAATATAAGCCGTCTTAAGCCGTTCTGGCAGAACATAGTCAACTTGCAACGTGCCACATTGCCAATCCCTTCCTATCGCATCACGTAAAACAAATTCCAGTTTGGGACCATAAAAAGCGCCTTCCCCTTTATTAAGCTCAAATTCTACACCAACCTGTTTACAGGCTTCCTTCAAGCTATTTTCAGCACGATCCCAAATCGCATCATCTCCCGCTCTTTTTTCTGGACGATCAGAAAATTTGATGCGGAAACTCTCGAAACCAAGATCTTTGTATACTTCTGACAACATTTGGACAAACAAGGCTGTTTCAGAAGTAATTTGATCTTCTGTACAAAAAATATGCGCATCATCCTGAACAAATGACCGAACACGCATAATCCCATGTAGTGCTCCAGAAGGTTCGTAACGGTGACAGGCTCCAAATTCCGCCATCCGAAGGGGAAGCTCACGATAGGAACGCAATGTATGATTGAATATTTGGATATGACATGGACAGTTCATGGGTTTCAAAGCGTAAATGCGATCTTCATCCTCAACGGAGGCAATAAACATATTTTCCTTGAATTTGTCCCAATGCCCTGATGCCTCCCATAATGAACGGTCAACAAGTTGGGGGGTTCGCACCTCCTCATATCCATAACGACGTTGGACACGCTGCATATAAGCCTGTAATTCGGTATAAATTTGCCATCCTTTGGGATGCCAGAATACGGAACCTACGGATTCATCCTGCAGATGGAAAAGATCCATCTCTTTTCCAATCCGTCTGTGATCGCGTTTTGTCGCCTCTTCCAATTGCGTCAGGTAGGCATCAAGCTCTTTTTGATCACGCCATGCCGTTCCATATATACGTGACAGCATGGCATTTTTTGAATCCCCACGCCAATATGCACCAGCAACCTTCATCAGTTTAAAAGCTTTACCGACATCCCCGGTTGTTCTTAAATGCGGTCCACGGCAAAGGTCAAGCCATTCCCCCTGTCTATAGACTGTGATTGTTTCTGTTTCTGGCAAATCCCGAATAAGCTGGGCTTTATAATGTTCCCCATTGGTTTCAAAATATTCGATTGCTTTCTGCCGAGGCAGAACCTCTCTGACAAAAGGTTCATTACGCGCAATAATCTCATGCATTTTCTGTTCTATTTTACCAAGATCCTCTGGCTTGAAAGGTTCTTCACGGGCGAAATCATAATAAAAACCGTTCTCAATAGCTGGACCAATAGTAACCTGGGTTCCCGGATATAGTTCCTGTACTGCCTGGGCAAGTACATGGGCAGCATCATGACGGATTAACTCTAACGCCGCCACATCTTTTTTTGTAATGAATTTTACTGACGAATCTTCATATATTTCAGTTAATAGATCGACTAATTTGCCATTCAGCTCCATTGCTAAAGCTGCACGGGCCAAACCTGCCCCAATAGATTGTGCAATACTTAAACCCGTAACCGATCCTTCATATTCACGAACAGATCCATCAGGCAAGGTAATAGATGGCATACTTAAAACTCCAGAACGCTATAATAAACCTAATAATAAACTTTAATGAACCCAGTTCAATTCTTGTGCAACCTTTTTTACGGAAAGATTTCTTAAATCCGCCTCATACAATATTTTGACATGTTTTCCACGTGGTGCGGTCAGCGCAGGATTACTTGATGATGAAAACAAAACAACAGAACACCCCCCCACCAATGCGGCAATATGCATTGGTCCTGTATCATTTCCGAGCGAAAATTGTGCATTTTTCATTAAATGCCCCAACTGAAACAAACTTGTTTTACCAATCAAGTTCATTGCCTTCGGACATAATTGCAAAATCTGTCGGGAAATCTCTTTCTCTTCTTTTCCTCCAGCAATTATGGGGACCAGCCCTTTTTCAAGACATATATTCGCAATCTCACCATAATACTGAATAGGCCATCTTTTCTCCATACGTCGTGCAGAGCAACCAGGAACTAACACAACATAGGGTCGATCAATGGAAAAATCAATCATTTCGGATAAAAACCAGGATAAATCAAGCTCGGGATAATCGGTTATACCAACCTTGCTTAACTGATCTTTCTGGCGATCAAATGTATGCAAGCGATTACGCTCCTCATTGTCATGTCTATGCGATGCTGTTTTTGCAATCGCCGAGCCTTGTCTCTGCCCTGCGAACCTAAAGTAACGTGTTGATCGACGAGAAGTTTGTAAATCAAAGATATAATCATATCCCCGTAGTTTTTTCACTAGCCTAATCAATCCCGCAATATTGAACCAGGAAGGTTTGTCATCAACAATAACACGATCAAACCAAGGTGACCTTTTGGCCAGATCAACAAATGATGCAGATGTTAACAAGGTGATCTCTGCATTGGGATAATACTGACGAATGGCCGCAAACGGGTAAAAACTTTGGATAAAATCCCCCAAAGCACCCAAACGTATAATCAAGATTCTTTTAACTGACATCATTGATCTTTAATTTGTTTTCAGGAGGTAATATCTCGTTATAAACAGAAAGGGTTTTGCATTGCATCTGTTGCAAAGTATATTTTTTTTGAACCGCCTCCCGGGCAAGCCGACCGATCCAATTTAAATCTGCATCTGTTTTTTCCATCAACTGATCCAAAACAAATACCAAATTATTAACACTGCCGGGCTTAAAAAGGTAACCTGTAACATTTTCTTCAACTGTTTCTGCCGCCCCGCCATGATTGGCAACAACCACAGGTTTCTCCATAGCCTGGGCCTCAATTACGACACGTCCAAAAGGTTCAGGTTTAAGGGAAGGTACTACAACGATATTTGCCAGTGCATAGACCGCAGGCATATCCTGGCTATTTCCCACAAAATAAATCGAATCTTTTATTTTTAGATAATCGGCTAAGGCAAGCAACTCTTTTAAAAAATGATCTTTTTCTTTGGCGGGACCGACAAAAATGCAGATCCAGTTCGGATGATTGAATTTTAATTCAGCAAAAGCCTGCAATAATAATTTATGTCCCTTCCACTCCGTAATTCTTCCCGGCAATAACAGGATCTTTTGCTCTTCAGAAATTCCCCAACTCTGTGCCAATGAACTTATTCGGTTACCTAACGGCAAACTCGGATCAAAAATAGTTAGATCAACCCCGCGTGGAATGATACATAGTTTTTGCTGGTTGACATGATATTCTTGTTGTAAATGATTAGCAATATAATGACTGATCGCTATCACCTTTTCCCCTTTGGTCATTACCTGGTTGTACCAACGTTTTCCGAACCATTTGGCCTGAAAAACTCCGTGCCAGGTTGTGACAAAACGGATATGACATTTTTTTGCTGCCAACCATGCAGACCATGCCGGCGCTCTTGAACGTGCATGAACAATATCCACTTTATAATACTGGATAATCTTAATTAACGCATAATGATTTTTCCAGATTATCCACGGATTTTTTGAGCTTAGTGGTAAATGAATGTAAATTGCCCCAATTTTTTCGAGATAATGCTGCCATATTCCATCTTCACTGGCTACAATTGCAATGCCACCCGCCTGTATGATTGCCTTTGCCATATCAACAGTTCCCCGCTCTACCCCACCTGTACCCAATGCTGGTAGAACTTGCAATATGACCGGTTTATTTTCCATTCCGACTAAAATTTCATTAAAAATCTAAATCGGCATAATATTTGGGAGGGACTACACCACTTACCCGATCATTTAACAAGGCACGAAAACTGGGGCGGGATTTTATCCGAACATACCAATCCTTTACCATTGGATATTTATCCCAGTTAATATCACCAATATAATCCAAGCTGGAAAGATGGGCTGCAGCGGCAAAATCAGCAATTGACAAATTATTTCCTGCCAGCCAAACCCTGTTTTCAGCTAGATAGGCAATATAATCAAGATGAAATTTTATATTCTGGTAGCCTTCTCTCAATGCCTGAGCATTGGGATTGCTATTTCCAAAAAGACGTTTGAACATTTTCTCAAACAGTAAATTTCGAGTGATTTCTCGATTGAATTTGTCATCAAACCAGGCAACCAATCGTCGCACCTCCACTCTTTCCGCCAAAGTGCGACCCATTAATAACGTGTCAGGATAGGCTTCTTCCAAATATTCGCTGATCGCATAGGAATCACAAATAGCCAGACCCGTTTCTTCTACCAGGACAGGAACGGTACCAGCAGGATTCATCGACAGGAATTCATCCCGTTTTTTCCATACAGCTTCGGTCATCAATTCAAAAGATAATCGTTTTTCTGCCATTATCAGCCGAATTTTACGACTGAAAGGACAAAGGGGAAGATGATACAATATTCGCATAAAGCCTTGCCATTATTCCACAAAATCTCTTTAGTGTAACATAATATGTTTTTTTACTGAAAATATTTTAAAATCAGTTTATCACTACAGTTTAATCATATAGCTTAACTTTTAATCAATTATAAAGGCTTAAATTCATCTTTTAAAAAATTACAAGATATTTATTTTTTCGTATATTATTATTTTATTTTTCAACTTTATCAAAACGTAATAATTTAGACGTCATTAATTTATTTGATCTGTCAAACAGGAAATACACTCGTGGTGCATCATTCTTCGCATTCACTGCCCCCCTTACGGATCCGAGGCCGTTCGTTTTTGGCACTGGTTCTTTCACCAAAAGCCCCTCTTGTAAATTGGTTACAAAGCCTGGACGAACAAATTAAACGTTCTTCACAATTTTTCTATGGCAAACCTGTTATTCTCAATCTTGAACTCTTGACAGGCGATGAAGAAGGATTGGAAAAACTTTATCATGAACTTTTAGGCAGAAATATTCAGATTATCAGTATGGAAGGATTGCCATCCAATCCTTCTGCATTAAAGGACTGGCCTAGAAATTTCATTCTTACAGGAGGAAAGAATATCGACAATTTAAATCCCCCGATCGATTCTCCAGCTAAAAATCAATCCGTTCCTTGCTATATTACTGATGATCCCGTTCGATCAGGACAAAGCATTTTTTTTCCGGAAGGGGATATAATTGTTGTTAATTCTGTTGCATCGGGAGCGGAAATTAGCGCCGGTGGATCCATTCATGTTTACGGCGCCCTGCGGGGACGCGCTATTGCCGGTATAAGTGGACAACCCAATGCCAGAATATTCACCAGTCATATGGCAGCAGAACTATTGGCTATTGATGGATATTACATGACAGCAGAAGAAATTCCAGAGACTTTTAACAATAAATCTGCACAGGTTTTTTTAAAAGAGAATGTTATTACTGTAACTAATCTAACAAAAACAAGGTAAATAAAATTATATTCTGATATTTTTAGTGTTTTATTTGCCGTAAAATGATATTTTTAACATATTGAAAATGGATTATCATAAAGGAACAAGTATGTCGAAGGTAATCGTTATTACCTCAGGTAAAGGCGGGGTTGGTAAAACGACAACAACCGCAGCGATTGGAGCGGCCCTCGCCCAGACAGGACAAAAGGTTGTCGTCATTGATTTTGATGTCGGTTTAAGAAATCTTGACCTTGTAATGGGATCAGAAAGACGTGTGGTGTTTGATTTTATCAATGTAATACAAGGTGAAGCCACGCTTTCTCAAGCATTGATTAAAGATAAACGTATCGAAACCCTTTTCATTCTGGCCGCCTCCCAAACACGGGACAAAGATGCCTTGACTGAAGAGGGTGTCAAAAAGGTTATTGAGGAATTAAAAGAGAAGTTTGACTGGATAATTTGTGACAGTCCGGCCGGAATTGAACGCGGTGCTAAAATGGCCATGCATTTTGCTGATGAGGCCATTGTCATTACCAATCCCGAAGTATCCTCGGTTCGTGACAGTGATCGTATCATAGGCATCCTTGACAGTACAACTGATAAAGCCCAAAAAGGTGAAAAAATTAACAAACACCTGTTAATTACACGTTATGCAACAAACAGGGCGGCCCATGGCGACATGCTTAACACAGATGATATACTTGATATCCTTTCCATTCCCTTGATTGGTATCATTCCTGAAAGTGAGGAAATTCTCAAGGCTTCAAATATAGGTACTCCGATAACACTTTCTGCACCCAACTCTGCCCCTGCCCGTGCCTATGTAGATGCAGTTAAACGCTTGCAAGGAGAAAAAATAGACATTACCATTCCGACTGACAAAAAAGGGTTTTTTGACTGGTTGTTAAAGAGGAATAGATGATGAGTTTTTTATTTTCAAATTTCTTTAATAAAAAAAGTTCAGCGCCCGTTGCCAAGGATCGTTTACAGATCCTGCTGGCTCATGAACGTTCTTCTACCAGCAATCAAAATGATTCAGATTTATTGCAAAAATTACAAAAAGAAATTATGGCGGTTATCCAAAAGCATATCTCCATTGATCAAGAAAAAATTCAGGTCAAAATTGATCAAGGATCTGCCTGTTCAACATTGGCTATTGATATTGAGGTTCCCCAACAACGTCAAAAAAAATTTTGATTTAAACTTGATAATATCGATAGACTTTTTTTTAATGTATTTGAGGAGCTTGTTATTGATCTAGAATAAAACTCCTCAACATTTATTTAGAAATGAACTTTTTTATCAAGCTCTTTCAAACCTCTTTTTCCATAATTGAAGGATGCAATACGGTCTGCTGAATCCTGAACTTTTTTGGGTATGTCAAAAGGATCGATCATAATTTCAACAATACGCGGTACTAAAGTATCATTTTCCAGTTCTTCCAGGCTTGTTTCCAATTCATCCTCAGTTCTGACTTGATGGTATGAATAGGGTTTATTATCACTCAAAGCATCAAATAGTTTATGATAGTTCCATTCAGGAATATCATTAAACGAGGAATATAACCCCATAATGCTGCGTTCGATTGTATAACCTTTATTATTCACCAAAAAAATGATTGGATTGAGATCATGCGCAAAAAAAGCTGATACTTCCTGCGCTGTTAATTGGAATGACCCATCCCCGACAAATAATATTTGGCGCCGTCTAGGTGCTGCCATTAATGAACCAAACAAGGCAGGCAATGAATACCCGATTGATAACCACAAAGGCTGATTAATGATTGTAATTCCGGCAGGAAGAGCCAATCCCCTGACACCTCTCATCGAGGTGCCTGCATCCGTAACAATGACATCGTTTTCCTGAATGAAATGATCCATTTTTGTCCAAAAACGATTAAGGATTAATGCCTTGCCCTTTTCAACTGTCCATGAGTGTTTTTTATTTTTATGAATGGAAGAGAATAAATTTGACTGTCGGGACAAGTCATTTTTTATCAGGCTTTTCAAAAGGTCTACAGCACAGACATCCTCAAACACTTTTTTACCAACGATAGTGCTGAAGGGCATGATATTGATCATATTTTCTGGAATATTCTGCGTAAAATACCCAGAATTACTGTCTGTAAATTTTACGTTAATTCCTATTAAGCAATCAGAATTTTCAATGATATCTACAACGGATCTGACAGAAGCCCCGCCATTATATTCACCAACCCATTGCAATAAACCCTGATCCAAAATTGCCTGTGCCGCTGATTGGGTGGCAAATGGAATATTCAATTTTTCGATAAGTTCTTGCGTAAGTTCTCTGAGTCCAAATCGATCTATGGCATTACCCAGCAGCATAGCCGGACGTTCAGCATGTCGCAGACGTTCTTTAATGCCATGCAAAAGATTTGAAAGTTGTAAGGAATCACTCATTTGTAATGAACAGACCAGTTTTTCATCAGGGACATCAATCTCGAAAAACGTTATATCCGATGGGATTTGAATATAAACAGGTCTTTTTTCCCGTTTGCAAACTTGCAATACACGATCAATTTCCCCCACTGCATTTTGTGGCGTAAGGCGCGCCTGAGCGACGGTATAGGAGCGGTAACAATTCATGACATCTTCATAATTACCCTCCGCCGTGGTATGATGCAAAAAGGACCTTTGATTTATACTGTGTAAAGGTGGCGCTCCAGAAAGACAAACCATTGGCACGTATTCGGCATATGCTCCTGCAACACCGTTAAGGGCACTCAGGTCACCAACACCATATGTTGTTAGTATTGCAGAAATTCCATTTAAACGTGCATAACCATCCGCAGTATAGGCCGCGTTCAACTCATTACGATTTCCAACAAATTTTATATCTTTTCTTTTTTCTGCCTGCATTAAAAATTGAAGATTATAATCCCCAGGCACACCAAAAATTGTGTTGATCCCAATTTGAGATAATCTATCCAATAAGAAATCCCCAATTGTTTTTTTCATATATTATCCCCTAACTTTACAATGTGTTTCTTAAAATAATCTTTAATTTACAGACTGTTATCTCAATTGAAGAATCTCAAATTATACGAAATAAATATTTCAAAAAAAATTAACACTATCGTGAGGCAATATGCTGTATAGCTTTAACCATCGACATAACCCCATTACTTCGATTTGCTGACAACGCCCCTGCAAGTCCCAGATCCTTGACAAATCCAGGATCGATTTTCAAAATTTCCTCTGCTGTTCTTCCAGAATAAATTCTTAATAACAAAGCGATCAGTCCTTTAACTATCACGGCATCAGACGATCCAGCAAAATAATATTTATTTCCTTCCCAGATGTAATTTAACCAAACCTGACTTTGACAACCAACCACACGAAATTTATCATTTTGCCATTCAACAGGAAAAGCAGGCAAATTATTTCCAAGTTCAATCAAATAACGATATCGCTGCGTCCAATCATCAAAAAGATCAAACTCATCCCTAATGACACCAATTGCCTCTACCGCGCTTTGTTCTTCGGGTAAAATAAAAGAACCTGAAATTGACATATATAAATCTCGTATAGCCAGACAAATTACAAATTAAAGAATAAAACGACTTAAATCACTTTTACTTGCCAAGGAAGCAACTTTTTCCGTTACATCCTTTGCAGTTATCTGAATCTCCTCACCTGAACGTTCAGAAGCTGTAAAAGAAACTTCTTCAAGAAGTTTTTCCATAACGGTTGCCAGACGACGCGCACCGATATTCTCAACTCTTTCATTAATATCCGTTGCCAATTGGGCAATTGAATCAATTGCATCATCCGTAAACTGTAACTTGACTTTTTCCGTTTCCATCAAAGCGATATACTGTTTCAAAAGTGACTGTTCGGGTTCTGTTAAAATCCGACGCATATCTTCACAGGTTAAAGCCGATAATTCAACACGAATCGGTAGGCGCCCCTGTAGTTCCGGCAATAAGTCAGAAGGTTTAGCCAAATGAAAAGCACCAGAGGCAATAAAAAGTATATGATCGGTTTTAACCAGACCATATTTTGTTGAGACAGTCGTTCCCTCTATTAATGGCAGTAAGTCACGCTGTACCCCTTCACGGGAAATATCGGCACCACCACGCCCACCACTTCCCTCATAAGAACGGGCACAAACCTTGTCAATTTCATCCAGAAAGACAATTCCATGATTTTGTGCACGCTGTATAGCTTCTTGCACAAGCGCATCATTATCCAGAAGCTTATCAGATTCTTCACGAATTAATGCCTCCCGGGCTTTTGCAACCGTCATACGACGTGATTTTTCAGAACGGTTCATGAACCCTTTCATCATATCGGTAAAATTGATAATCTGGGCCGATGGCATCCCCGGTATATCCATTTGATTAACAGGAGAGGATATATCCTCCACTTTGATATCTATTTCCTTATCCTCTAAATCTCCATTAACCAGCATCTGCAGGAATTTATTACGTGTTTCTGCTGTCGCTCCATCTCCCACCAACGCCGTTACTATTCTTTGATTGGCAGCATCTTTTGCCTTTTCAACGACATTGCGACGTTTCACATCACGCAACATGACCAAAGATGCTTCAACCAAATCGCGAATAATGCTTTCCACATCACGACCGACATAACCAACTTCGGTAAACTTAGTTGCCTCAACTTTTAAAAATGGAGCTTGTGACAAACGGGCTAATCGACGAGCAATTTCCGTCTTACCACAACCCGTTGGTCCAATCATCAAAATATTCTTAGGAACAATTTCTTCCCGCATCCGGTCAGGTAACTGAGCTCTTCTCCATCGATTGCGCAAAGCGATAGATACGGCCTTTTTTGCTTCATGTTGACCAACAATATAACGATCAAGTTCTGCAACAATTTTTTTCGGAGTATAGGTCGGGATTTGCATATATTATTTACTTTCTGCGTTCAAGGTCTCTACAACAAGGGAGTGATTGGTATAAATACAAATATCCCCAGCAATTTTCATGGCTCGACGTGCGATTTCTTCCGATGTTAGTCCATCAACAGTCAAAAGCGCCCTTGCGGCCGCCAGAGCATAATTACCACCGGAACCAATGGCTACCACCCCGTCTTCTGGTTCCAGTACATCACCATTACCTGTTAATGTGTATGAATGAACATGATCAGCCACAAGCAGCATTGCCTCAAGTCTTCTTAAGTAACGATCCGTTCGCCAATCCTGAGCCAACTCGACACAAGCCCTTTCCAACTGATTGGGATAACGCTCCAATTTCTTTTCCAAACGTTCCAGCAAGGTAAAAGCATCCGCTGTCGCCCCTGCAAAACCAGCCAATATAGAACCGTTTTGTCCTATTCTCCTGACTTTCCTCGCATTACCTTTTACAACTGTATTACCCAGTGTTACCTGGCCATCACCTGCTATTGTCACCTGCTTTCCGTAACGGACACATAAAATAGTCGTACCATGCCACTGAATAGGATCATACGTAGATAAAGTGTTATTTTGCATATCTAGGGTTAACCTTACATAAAATTATATGATAATAATTATCCGAGCTGGTTAAGAAATCAATTCTTCTATACGCTTTGTCAATACCCCAAGGGAAAAAGGTTTGGTTAACAATTGTATTTTATTGTCAAAAGTCATGGTATTGATACCATGTGCATAACCAGTAATAAATAATATCGATAAATTCGGCCAGATCTTACGCGCAAATTCAGCAAGTTTGTTTCCATTTACTCCTGGCAACCCGATGTCGGTTAATAGTAAATCGACATGCATATGATTACAATCCAAATCTTGTAATAATGCCATTGCCTTTGTGCCATCTTCAGCGGCAATTACCTCAAACTGCATTTCATCCAGCAATTCCACCAATAATGGGCGTAAAATGGAGTCATCCTCAGCAACCAAAATTATTTTTTTTGTTTTTTGTTTTTGTGCTTCAATCAACATTTCCTTATGCCTTTACGTCAAAAGGAAAAATATAGTGTTCAGACTCTATAATCATTTTAAAACTATATATTCACTTCGTTATCTATATTATCATTTAAAAAAAATATTAAAAAGCAATTAAAGAATAAAAATATGCATCTACATTTTATATAAAAATCATATTAGATTGGTGACATAATATAATATTAATTTTTGATTTCTATTTAATTAATTTATATTAATATTCAAATATGTTGATGGAAATTTATTAAATATCTATCTTTCCATTTCACTATATATGGGTAAATATATACTTATATTTGTTCCTGCTCCCAATTGACTTTGCACATTAACCTGTCCCCCCGACTGTTGTGCAAATCCATAAACCATTGCCATTCCCAGTCCTGTTCCCAACCCCATTTTTTTTGTTGTAAAAAAAGGTTCAAAAATATGAGCAATGGTTTCAGCACTCATTCCCTCGCCTTCATCCTGAATGATGGTGACTGCATAAGGACCCGGATTTAAATGAAGTCGTTTGCCTTCATCCGGACCAACATCTTTCTTATCCAAAATGATAGTTATTACACCTCCATTTTTCATGGCATCTACTGAATTGATACACAAATTCATGACAGCCAATTCAAATTGTGATGGATCTGTCTTAACCGTCAAAATACCCGATACATTATTTTTAAATTCAAGATGAATTCTATTTGATTGGTTGGTTTCAATCTGTTCTTTGAACCTTCTTTCATAACGCATCTGAAGAGTTTGGGACAATAGATCGAAATTTTTTTGAATAGTCTTGGTGAGATCCACTTCCTGCAAAGATAATTTCTTTCTTCTGCTGAAACTCAAGAGTCGCTCTGTCAATGTGCTACCCTTTTTTGCCGCCTCCAAGGCATTGTTCTGTAACTGCTTAATTGTATCCATGATTTCAGAATTACCCGAAACCTCCAACAGCTCTTCGGATAATTCCAACGAGCCGATCATTGTTGTCAACAGGTTGTTGAAATCATGAGCAATTCCCCCAGCCATTGTACCAAGGGCCTTCAATTTTTCCGACTGCCGCAACTGCATTTCCAATTCTTTTTGTTTAGTGATATCCAGCTCCATCAGTACAGAAGGATGCGTAATTTCACCCTTTGCTCTATCCAGCAATAAACGGGTAATCATAAACCATTGTGACGATTGTTTGGAATTATTCGAGGGAACCTCCAATATCTCCACAAAGCGCTCCTCTTTTTTCAAACGCTGGTTAAATCTTGACAATTCTTGCGACGTAAAGGACGGTTCAGTTTCCTCTTCTGTTTTTCCAAGGCATTCGGCAATGGTCAATCCACGCCGATTGGCCGCCAACTGGTTCATACGGGTGAAACGACCCTCCTCATCTTTGAAAGCAAGGCCATAGGGCAGATTATCCAACAACCCTTTTAACAATAAACGTTCATGCATTAGTTTTCTTTGAAATTCTGATCTTTTAACGGCCCGTTTTACAATTTCCTTTACCATGAAAGGATCCAGCGGTTTTGGAATAAAAAACGATATTCCCCCTTCGTTCAACGCCTTGATCAGAATATCCGTTCGGCTTTTTGGTCCCAAAAGAATACGTGTAGCAACAATAAGATTACGAACACGGGCAAAAAAAATATTTCCGAACATGCAGGGCATGAAATTATTATAGATAATGGTGGAAAAATGAGCCCCCTTTTTAATCATATCCAAGGCATGATAGGAAGATTCTGTAAGATATAAAGAGTAATCCTGACCCAGAATTTGTTTGAATTCCTTTAAAATCCTGGAATCATTATCAATGATTAATATCGAAGGCTGCGTATTGTTACCCATACCCAATTCTCTAAAAAGTATTTATTGATATATATGGTTTGCCTAGATCAATAATTAAACAGGATCTACAAAAATACCATTCCACTTATTTTTCTCAGAATATCTGATATGGCAAGTAAATTCACTGAAAATTAATATGTTTCGGTTAATTAATTATTTTAATTCAAAAAATTAAAGATTTATATAAAGAGTTTTATTATAAGATTTATATCAATATGCTACAGTGTATCTTCTTTTTATTCAGTTTAAGGATAGTTTCGTGAATAAATTTTTCTCTAATAATACACGATCAGAAGAACGGCTAGGCCACATCAGCCAAGAATATACCGATTCAAGAAATTCATCCAAAGTGTCCAATCCATTTTTAAATATTCTCTGGTTCGCTTGTCATTTCTGCTTTTACTTGATCCAGCAAGTCGCCGAAATTTTTGCCCCGTTATTCTTGGTTATTGGTATCATATGGAAATTATTGCCTGCCATCACTTCTTCATTAATAGCCGTTATCTCCTCATCAGATCCTCAAACAGGTGAGCTTGTGAAACATGGAGGCAACCTGATTCCCCATTCAATTATGATTGCAGGACATAGTTTAACTGCAGGAAAATTAATTTTCGATGGCGTTTTACTTATTATGTTAACCGCATTATGTGCGACCGTAACTGTTTATTTGGGACGTAAATTATAATCCATTTCCTTATCTGCCATGAAACCTTTCTGCAATGATTCAACTTGACAAGGTAAGCCTTTATTACAGACAAGACTGTCCGATTTTATCAAATGTCACACTCCATATTCCCCAAGGTAGTTTTTGCTGGTTAACAGGACCATCAGGAATTGGAAAATCAACCTTGCTCCAGATGTTCCATCTTGAATTAATGCCTAATGCTGGGCAATTACAAATTTTGGAAACAAACATACATAAAAACCGTCGTTCAACTATTTGCCACTTAAAACAAAGAATAGGCATCATTTATCAAGATTTTAAACTTATTCCCAATTTAAGCATTTATAATAACATCGCTCTACCCCTTCGACTGCAGAATACGGATGAATCCATAGTAAGTCGTTGGACAAATCGAATTCTCCAATGGATGAATTTGCAAAATAAGGCTGAACTATACCCTCGAACCCTTTCTGGAGGGGAGCAACAACGCGTTGCAATTGCCCGAGCTGTCATTCACAGACCTGATATTTTGTTGGCTGATGAACCCACCAATGCGCTGGATGAGGAACAGGTATTACGTTTAATGGATCTTTTTTTTGATCTTAATGATTTGGGGTGCACAATCATTATCGCCACCCATAATGATAATCTCATCCATCAATTCCCTGCCCCTAGACTAAAATTAAATAATGGACAAATACGAATTGATGATGCTGTTAAAACATAAAACCACTGATGGATTGAAAGTCAATCTGGCTTTACCCGGACAATTTTTAATTCCCCTTGTTGCTGCAATGACCTTTTTGGCCACCCTGATGATTGCGGGAACCTATGCTGGTCAAAATCTAGCAAATCGTTGGAATACAGGGGCAGCGTCCACAGTAATTCTACAAATTCCCCAAAATAACCTCCAGATTTCGTCTCAAAATACAAAACAAGAGAATTCCGACAATAATGCATCAATCCAGCAAATTATCACCCTTCTCTCGACCTCCAGGGAACTTGTCTCTTTTCACAAACTTGATGATAATGAAATAGATGAATTATTAGCCCCTTGGCTGCATGAAGATTTTGACAATCTTGCCCTTGCCATTCCCGCAGTCATCGAATTACATTTAAAAAATAATACAAAAATTTCAGGCCAGCTTGAAACTTCCTTACGCAAAATCGAACCCAATATCGTTATTGAACAAAGTAACTTCTGGGGTCAACGCTTAAATGTTCTTGCAAATAGTTTGCAAACCTGTGCATTCCTTGCTTTTCTTACCATGATTTTTGTCGCAGCCATTGTAATAGCCATCGCCACCCGAACTGGTTTGATACAATGCAAACAAACAATCGAAATACTTCATAATCTAGGCGCGTCAGATCACTATATATCCATACGTTTTGCACGAAGGAATGCATTTCTTTCCCTTATCGGAGGTGGCATCGGCTTAATTTTCTCAATTCCCTTATTGTTTTTTTTAACCTATCTTAGTCTGCCCTTCAGCAGTAATCCAAACTGGGAAACAGTTTATCAGGGGTGGTTTAGCATTTTAACCTTGTTACCATTTAATCTATTGATTTTAATTATTATTTTACCTTTGTGCAATTATTTTATAGGCTGGATTTCAACAACATTCATTGTATATTATTGGTTAAGACATTTGACATAAAATGAAAAAAAAAATCTCTCAGAATTTTTTGATCAAGATTATTGGAATCATTATTTTTTTATGGTTAAGTGGTTTTGTTGTTTTTATATATGATTTGTTAAGTTTCTCATCTATCCCCCCTTTAACGGACGGTATCGTCGTATTGACCGGTGGAACCGGAAGAATCCATACAGCCATTAGATTTCTTGAAAAAGATTGTTCTCAATATCTGCTTATATCTGGAGTTGGAGCAACAACAACCCTGCAAGATTTAAAGAATTCAATTACGAATTTTCCTGCAATTTCATGTCAAGACCATATTTTACTGGGACATAATGCAACGTCCACCATGGGTAATGCCATTGAAACAGCGGCATGGGTTCATTATTACCGTTTGCAATCCCTGACGGTAATAACTTCAAATTATCATATGCGTCGAGCCATTCTTGAACTTAGAAACCTTCTATACGATATTCCTCTTTATCCCTTCTCGATCAAAACCATCAATAAGGATAATGTTTTAAAAATATCTTCTATTCGATTATTATTTATCGAATACAATAAGCTACTTATGGCCTATACAGGATTAATTCACACGACAAAACCAAAGCATGATTTAATCAATATTAAACATTAACGGATTTCATGACCTTTATGACTTTTATTCGATCACTACTTTTCTCAATATATTTTTTTACCCTAACCCTGTTCATGGGTCTTTTTGCTTTTTATATCCGTTATTTTGCAAAAAAACATGCCTTGGCCTATGCACAATTATGGACTGAGCTTTCAATCAAGGGTCTTACAAAAATCTGTAAAATAGAGATTGATATAAAAGGCAAGGAATTCTTGCCCAATGACTCATCTTTTATAATAGCATCTCAGCATCAATCCGCCTTTGATACCCTGATATGGATGAATCTTTTACCGCGTCCTGCCTATATAATGAAAAAAGAGTTGATACATCTTCCACTTGTCGGGCCAATGCTTCTCTTATCCGGAATGATTCCCCTTGACCGTCAAGGAGGTGCAAGGGCTTTGAAAAATCTTGTCATAAATTGTAAAAACGCTATAAAAGATCAACGACAAATTATTATCTTTCCTGAGGGTACACGTTCACAATATGGTAAAAAAGTTAAACTGCAGGCCGGTGTTGCAGCTATTGGAAGTCAACTTGACCTTAAAATTGTTCCAGTTAGCACCAATTCAGGGTTACATTGGGGGCGCCACTCTTTCTTAAAAAAACCTGGAACAATTTATATTAATTTGCATCCAGTCATTACAGACCTGTCAAATCGCAAGAAAGTGTTATTTGCCATAGAAAAAAGCTGGGATAATAATATCATGTAACATTTTTTATGAATTGTGGATAAGTTAGTGGATCTATTTATTGAAAATAAAATAACTTTAAAAAAAAGAACACAACGAAAAGATAATAAGTTGCGCCTACAAGCCATTCTTTACGATTCCTTTTCGATTTAACACACGCTTTGACAAAATGTGGATAATTTACCGATAATTAATAATTCTCCATAATTATTATCGCAAAATTAAATCTTGCTAAATCATGCATGCTTACTTAATATCCACACATTAAAAATTGAAATCATTAATTCGTAAATTATCCATCATTAATTTTAGCTAAATTGATGAAATCATTCCTTTTTAAACCTATCAAAATTGATCTTTTGCCTTACGTAAGCGTGCAAACTCCTCAACGGTCAAGGCCATCAAAAAAGGATTGGTTCTCTTTTCAATTGTCAGCATGACAGGCAAGGATGGTTTATTTTCCGAACGCAATTGCTGCACTTGCTTCAAACGATTTAACAAATCTTCATTGTTTGAATCCACTGTCAGGGCAAAACGACCATTATCTTCAGTATATTCATGAGCGGCATAGACCATAATTTCATCAGGCAGGGACTTTATCCGTTTGAAACTTTGAAACATCTGTTCTGGACTGCCTTCGAATAAACGACCACAACCAAGGCTAAATAGAGTATCTCCTGTAAAAATTATACCTAAATCATATGAATAATAACAAACAGATCCCAGAGTATGACCTGGCGTGCTTATAACTTCAAAAAAACCGAAACCCAGGTCGATCTGTTCATGATCCTTTACATAATCCGTAGCATCCACAATACTGTTTTTTTCTTTATCAGGTGCATATATCTGACAATTAAATTTGTCTTTCAATTGGCGAATGCCCCCTGTATGATCTGAATGATGATGCGTGACAAGTACCGATTGCAAATTCAGCTTTTTATCTTTTATAGTATTAAAAACGGGAGTAAAATTACCAGGATCGACAATAGCTGCATTTCTGGTTTTCTTATCATATAATAGCCACGCATAATTGGTTTCATAAAAAGGAATAGGCTTAATAAGAACAGACATTCTCTTTCTTTATTTCAATATTTTATTCTTGTATAACAAAATGATTCTTCTGGAAATCAATAATGAATCCCAAGGCTAATTCTAGTATTATACCAAATAATACTCAACCAGGATCAGTAATCTATCTTACTGATAAGTTTCTGCACCTGTGGCCAGATCTACGAGGGCTTTCTTTACTCACCCTTGGTGCCATTCCTCAAGATTTCATTCTGCAATCTTCACCCCATAATCATATTCAGGGTAATCTTGCAGAGAACTTACATGAATTATCCAATTTAGAAAATTTTCCATCAGTAAAAACATGTTGTTTTACATACAATCGTTTTCCTTTCGCAAAATGCAGTTTTGACCGAATCATGTTTTATCCATTCTTTCCGATCGGCATCTATAATATTCATAAAACTTTAAGGTCTTGTTGGGAAATTTTAAAAGATGATGGCAAAATTTTGCTTTTACTTCCTAATAAATTAAAATGGTG
>NZ_JAXOQA010000025.1:0-25900 GCF_047307945.1 Commensalibacter sp. A3DC
TTGCATATTAAGAAAATAATCTTTTATTTTAATATACTATATTCAAATTTTGTTTTTTGATTTTATAAGTTTAGGTTAAATAGAATATTTAGAGTCAAAAGGTTGAAAATGGGCAAACGGGATTATTTGTCATTAACAAATTTATTATCATGTTTTTCCATCTGTTCAATGGGTTTATTCTATTCTCATCCTTCTTTTTCAACACCAAAACAAGATCCATATAATACCCTAACAATACAATGGGAAAATGATGCAGCCTCAACCTTGAAAGGAACGTCTGATCAATATTATACAAACGGACTTAGAATAGGGTGGACATCTCCTACTGACACGTTGCCTCAACCTGTTGCGGATATGAATACGTTTCTTTTGGGAAAGGGAATGCAACGAATTCATTGGGGATTGCAGCAGTCGATATTTACACCACGTGATACTCAATCGAGCCAGAGATTGCCACATGATCGACCTTATGCCGGGGTTTTATTAACAACCGTTAATCTTATAAGTGACACGGATGATACGAGGAGTGTGTTTGGTATTCAAGCCGGTGTTTTAGGCCCCGGAGCTATGGGACGTCAGGTTCAAAATGGTTTTCATGCCATTACTGGGGATCACAAAAACCGTGGCTGGCACAACCAGTTAAAGAGTGTGCCCGTTTTTCAGGTTCAAATGGGTAGAACATGGAGATTTCTCGCAGGGCATGCTGGACCGGTTGATTTTGATATCTTACCTTCAGCTAATGGTGCAATGGGGATTTATAGAATTTATGGGCAAATCGGTTCCCTATTCCGTTTTGGACAGGGTCTTGAAAGTGATTTCGGACCTGCAAGAATTGGTTCGGGAAATGACGGTACTGATGCCTATGTTGGAACCCGTTTTGTTAACTGGTATTTATTTGGTGGTGTAGATGGTCAGGCTGTAGCCTATAATGCCACTTTGCAAGGGGATCCCTCTAAATCACATGCGCAACATGTTTCAAAAAGATCAGATGTTGGCGAAATTCTTGCAGGGGCCGCTTTAATTATCAAAGGATATAAAATCGCTTATACCCAAACTTGGCAGACCCAAGAATTCAGGGGACAAAAAAGTGGATTATTTAATTATGGATCTGTTTCCGTATCCTTTAAATTTTGATTTTTCTCTAACGTAAGGCACGTTCCATTATTCTGCTTGGACGATAGGTAAGATAATAAAAACGTGCTGTTGCCAATACAGCAATAACAGCAAGGCCAATAGCCATGCCTGTCCACAATCCTGGAGCTTTATAGTTCAATGAAAATGCAAACCAACCACTCAGTGTATATCCAATTACCCAATAGCTTATCAAAGCAAAGATCATTGGGATTGTGGTATCTTTCAATCCGCGTAATGCACCCATCGCAACGCCTTGCATACCGTCAACAATCTGGAAAAGAGCAACAATTTTCAATATAACGACCGCGATTTCAATTGTTGATTGATTACTGACTGAATGAATATCAATAAAAAGACTGACAATGGTTTTCGGGAAAATGAAAATGATTATACCAATTAGCCCCATAAAAACAGAACCAAGACCGATAGATAAAAAACCTGAATTTTTTGCATACAAAGGTTTTTGAGCGCCAACCCAATAACTTACCCGAACATTGGCGGCCTGAGAAATGGCAAGGGGTATCATGAACGTAAAAGTGGCAAAGCTGTTGGCAATTTGATGGGCGGCAAGTGCATCGGTTCCAAGTAGTCCTGCCCGGAAAGAAGTTGCAAGGAAAAGAAGCATTTCAGCTGCTGAACTGACACAGATGGGCAGCCCCAGACGCATCAAGGGTAAAAGCAAGGACAAATCAATTTTAAAAGGATAAAGATATTGTTTTAAATTCTTTTTGCAATGGGTTACTCCAATAAATAAAATTGTTGAAACCCACAAAGTAATTGTGCTGCCAATTGCTGAACCATACAAGCCCATTTTAGGGGCGCCCCATAAACCATAAATAAAGGCTGCATTTAACAAGGCGTTGATAATTGTTGTTAAAGGTGTTATTTGCAAAAGAATTTTCGAGGCATTAAAAGCTGGTAAAACAACTCTTATTAAACCTGTTCCAACAAGAACAGGGGGCATACCCCATAAGAGAATATCCATAAAATGACTGGATTTTGCAATCATATCAGGATTTTCACCTGTCCACATCAATATAAAGTTTGTCGATTTCAAAAGAAAATAGCAGGGAATACAGAGAATTAATCCAAATATATAGGTTGTCCAATAAATTTTGGATATCTGTGAAATTCTTCTTGATCCTATATATTCAGCAATTAAAATTGCAGCTGAACTCAACGCCGATTGCAAAACAACACAAACAGTAAAAAATAACTGTGTTGTAAATCCACCGATTGCTAAGGTTTCTTTATCGACTTTTCCCAATAAAATCGTATCGGTTACACCCATAGCCATTTGACATAGTTGGGCAAATGCGATTGGTATGGCAATAAAAAAGATCGCAGAAAGTTCTTTTTTCAGAAAAGCTGGTTGAGAAAGTTGCATTATATTTATTTATGACTAATAAAGAATAAAGATTTAATTTATTGAGTGTTGTTTGGACACAATCGAATACAGGATATGAACAAGGTAAAACAATGAATAAGCCAGAAATTTCCCTATATGACAGTCGTCATCATAAGATTTTACCTTTTAAACCATTAGATTCTTTAAATATCCGTTTATATTTTTGTGGCCCTACAGTATACGATTTTTTACATATTGGCAATTTGCGTGCAATGTTAACAGCCGATATTTTGGTAAGATTGTTGCGGAAAATTTATCCTAAAGTGACTTATGTACGGAATATTACGGATGTTGATGATAAGATAAATGCCCGTGCCAGAGCCAATCATGAATCTATTCAAGCATTGACCTGTCGAACGATTGAAGAATTTCATCAAGATATGGCTTCAATGTTTATCTTGCCCCCTGATATTGAACCAAAAGCTACAGAACATATTGAAGACATACAAGAGATGATTATCAGTCTTGTCAGTCAGGGATATGCCTATGAAGCTGATGGTCATGTTCTTTTCTCTGTCCATCAATACAAGAAATATGGGAGTTTATCGGGCCGCAATCCAGATGAATTGCTGGCTGGGGCAAGAGTTGAGATCGCGACTTACAAAAAAAATCCCGGTGATTTTGTTTTATGGAAACCTTCAAATGAGGATGAACCAGGATGGGATAGTCCCTGGGGAAAGGGTAGGCCAGGCTGGCATATTGAATGTTCTGCAATGTCCCATCGTTACCTCGGTGAAAATTTTGATATTCATGGCGGTGGTCAGGATCTTATTTTTCCCCACCACGAAAATGAATGTGCACAAAGTCTATGTTGTTTTCCAGGCAGTCAGTTTGCCAATTATTGGCTACATAATGCCATGCTGTTGGTAAATGGTGAAAAAATGTCCAAGTCTCTGGGCAATTTTTTTACAATACGGGAAATATTGACAAAGCATAATCCAGAAGCATTACGGTTATTATTATTGCAATCTCATTACCGTTCTGTTTTAAATTTCACTGATGAAGCCTTAAAAGATGCTAAAAAGGTTATGGATCGTTTCTATCGCGCCTTGTTGCCTTATGAACAGAATTTTAATTCAGAAATGGATTTACCAGAATTAGTCATGGATGCTTTGGCAAATGATTTAAACACACCCCAAGCTTTGGTGTTTATGCATCAACTTGCAGATAAAGCCTTACAAGGTGATAAACATTCTGCCTTAAAATTGAAACAGGCGGGTCAACAGCTTGGCTTGTTTAATAGTCTACCAACTCAATGGTTTCAAGATATTGATAATGAAGATGAGATTAAGATCTTAATTCAAGAAAGAAATAATGCAAAAAAATCGAAAGATTTTATCAAGGCGGATAAAATACGTGACCAGCTCAAAGCTCAGGGTATCTTATTGGAAGACAGTCCACAAGGTACGACATGGAGAAAAATATGACAGGTCGTGATGGTGGTGCTGATTTGATCCCAGTTGGAAATACACCTGTCGTTATTTTGGTTCGCCCACAGCTTGCTGATAATATTGGCAGTGTAGCTCGAGCGATGGCGAACGGGGGATTGTTCCATTTGCGGTTGGTGGCCCCGCGAGATGGATGGCCACAGCCAAAAGCCTGGAGAGCAGCATCTGGTGCAGACCGTTTATTGGATCATACAAAAGTTTTCGATACGGTAGAAGCCGCTGTTGCGGATTTACAGCATGTTTTTGCAACCTGTCCCAGACCTCGTCAAATTATCAAACCTTTATTAACGGCGCGTGGTGGCGCATGTGAAATGCGGGAAATGACCAATCGTGGATTGAAAATCGGTATTTTGTTTGGGCCAGAGCGAACCGGGTTGGAAAATGAGGATTTTGTTCAAACTGATTATTGGATCCGTTATCCCTTGGATCCAAGATTCATGTCATTGAATTTATCACAAGCGGTTATGATTATGGCTTATGAGTGGTGGATGTCCACTGAAGAAACACCGGAGCGGCAGTTGCAGACTAACAAAACGCATATCGCTACTAAAGGAGAGCTGAATAATTTTATGAATCATTTGATCAGGGAGCTTGATCATTGTGGATTTCTACGCAATCAGGAAAAACGGCCAGGAATGATTCGTAATCTGTATCATCTTTTTCAAAGGGGAGAAGTGACAGAACAGGAATTACGAACCCTTCATGGTGTTGTGGCGGAATTGGTTAAGGGCCCCATGAAATAATTAAATTATTTGATTTGGGATTTGAGCGTAAAGCCAAGTTGCAACCATGCAGTTCCATTGAAGATAAGGTCAAAACCAACCATGAATCCGATAAACCACAGGCCGTTTATTGGATTGACAAAAAGAATAAACCCTAAAATCAAGCCAAGAATACCACTGAATACCAACAACCCCCATCCTTTGGTATTTTTATTGTTAAAAGCAATCATAAGACGCATGATTCCACCAAAACAAAAACAAATACCAAGAAAAATGGTAATTATAACCGAACCATTAACAGGTTCACGAATCAATAATATACCGCCAATAAGATAAATGATACCGCATAGGGCTGACCAGAGAAAACTGCTCCAATCTTTAAGATAACAGGCGTGAATGAGTTGGGCCAAACCTGTAATAATTAATAAAATTCCAATAATTATAACCATTGCAATTGTTACAAAAACCGTGTCAATTAGGCACAGAATGCCGGTAATCAAACACAATATTCCCAATCCTACGAACCATTTCCATTTTTGGGCTATTAATTGATCCATTATGATCTCCGAAAAAATATTTTATAATTTTGTAAAGCGGTTAATTGTAGTTAGTTTAATTTTTTTTATGAAATTAATCTATTTATTTATTAATAAAATCAGTCATAATTTGGTATGAACAGATAGTTAACGATATTTTTTTATTTCATTTTATAAATCATTAAGGTTCATAATGAAAAACATTATTGTTATTCTTGCCGCTACTTTTTTTATATGCACATATCCTGTTCGTTCCCATGCATATGAAAGCCATTTATCATACTGGTTCGGTCAATTTGAAAAAATTCTCTATCTACCCTCTGCTGAATATTGTTACAGATTAGGTGTAAATTATTTAACAGGTAAAGGGGTTCAGAAAAATGAGAGATTAGCCCTTATATTTTTTACACAATCTGCCAGCGGAGGATTTGCGCCAGCACAATTTGTTTTAGGTCGATTTTATGCCTTGGGTGTTATTGTGCCGCAAGATTATAATAAAGCGATTGAATGGTTTAACTATTCCGCAGGACAGGGGAATGCTGAAGCTCAGTTTTATTTAGGTAATTTGTATCAGAATGGTGAAGGGATTGAGCAGAATTATGACAAAGCGTTTGATTATTTTCATAAGGCTGCTTTGCAAGGGAATCTAATGGCTCAATCCGCTCTTGGAATTATGTATTTAGAAGGTAAGGGATGTAAACAAGATTTTTTCAAAGCCTTTCAATGGACCCGTAAATCTGCAGAACAAGGAAATAGTTTTGCCCAGTATATCCTGGGATCATTATATGATACAGGTAAAGGCACAGATTTAGATTATTTCAAGGCGAAAGAATTGTATCAGAAGTCAGCTGATCAGGGATATGAGGGCGCTTTATACAAGTTGGGAACAATGTATGAAGCGGGTCACGGTGTATTACAGGATTTTCAGATGGCTCTTTTCTATTATCATAAAGCTGCAGATCAAGAAAATACGGATGCCCAATTGCGACTTGGGGAAATATATCATGAAGGGAAGTTGGTTCCTCAAGATGAGGCCACGGCAAAAGAGTATTTTAAACAATCATGTTTAAATAGATCTCAAAAAGGCTGCGACAAATATAGGTTGTTGAATACGAAATAATTTTAAATTTTTTTTAATATTATTCAAACTGTTAATTATTTGACAATTCATTAAAGTTTGAATATATAGGCTTCTACTGCCAGAAAAGTGGTTTATCTTTATCCAAAGAAGTGATGAGGTTACTTTGTATCAAATATAAACCCGTCTTTGATGCGAGTTAAAGAACTACTGGTACAATAAAATCTAATATTGCTTTACCTCAATGCGATGTTTTAACATATATAAAGAAAGATATTTAGACGTATGAGTAAGCGTTTACAAAGCAAATATAAAATTAACCGTCGTTTAGGGGTTAATTTGTGGGGACGTGCTAAATCACCGGTTAACAAGCGTGAATATGGTCCTGGTCAACACGGTCAACGCCGCCGTGCAAAGCCTTCCGATTTTAGCGTTCAGTTAATGGCTAAACAAAAACTCAAGGGATATTACGGAAATATCAGTGAAAAGCAATTCCGTCGTTATTACGCTGAAGCATCTCGTCGTAAAGGTGATACTTCTGAAAACTTGATCAATTTGTTGGAACGTCGTTTGGATGCTGTTGTTTATCGGTTAAAATTTGCATCCACTCCATTTGCTGCACGTCAGTTCATTAATCATGGACATATTTTAGTAAATGGCAAGCGTGTTAATATTCCATCATATTCATTAAAAGATAATGATGTTGTTGAAGTTAGGGAAAGATCAAAACAACTTGCCATTGTACTGGATGCTGTTCAAAGTAAAGAACGGGATATTCCTGAATATTTAGAGGTTGATCATCGTCAAATGAAGGGTTCATTTGTTCGTACGCCAAAATTAAATGATGTTCCATATCCTGTAACTATGGAACCCAATTTGGTTGTCGAGTTTTATTCTCGTTAATCACATTTTATTTTTATACAAAAATGCCGAGCAATTTTTTTGCTCGGCTTTTGTGCGTTTATTGTTTTCAATATAAATTTAGGTCTGCTTGATGTTAGATACAGTTCAGAGTCTGGATAAAGAAATTTCCCGTCGTCGCACTTTCGCTATTATTTCCCATCCTGATGCGGGTAAGACGACTTTGACTGAACGTATATTGCATGCTGGCGGGGCTATACAGATGGCGGGAAATGTCCGTGCTAAAAGGGAACAGCGTCGAACTCGTTCGGACTGGATGAATATTGAAAAGGATCGCGGTATTTCAGTTGTAACTTCTGTTATGACGTTTGAATATGGTGGTTGCATTTTTAACTTGTTGGATACGCCTGGCCACGAAGATTTTTCTGAAGATACATACAGGACTTTGACGGCTGTTGATGCCGCAGTTATGGTTATTGATGCGGCAAAAGGGATTGAGGCAAGAACACGGAAACTTTTTGAAATTTGTCGTTTGCGCGATATACCGATTGTAACCTTTATCAACAAGATGGACAGGGAATCTCAGGATCCTTTTGAATTGCTTGATGAAGTGGCCTCTACACTGGCTCTTGAAACAACACCTTTAACATGGCCTGTGGGACGGGCTGTCAAATTTTTGGGTGCTTATGATGTTCGGAAACAAACCATGCGCCTAAAAGAGGGAATTCCAGAAACAGATGATCGTGTTATAGCATTAAAAGAAGAAGTGGAATTAGTTAAGGCTGCTCTGCCGGAATTTAATATTGATGATTTTAAGGCAGGTTTTTTAACTCCGGTTTTTTTTGGAAGTGCGATTAAGGAATTGGGGGTTCATGATCTTTTGGATGCATTGGTTGAATTTGGCCCAAGTCCACGAAATCAGGAAAGTGATCAACGTCTGGTGGCGGCAAATGAACCATCAATGACTGCCCTTGTATTTAAAATTCAGGCAAATATGGATCCAAATCATCGGGATCGTATCGCCTTTGCCCGTATTTGTTCTGGACGTTTAGAACGAGGTATGAAATTGAAACATACCCGTACAGGAAAAACTTTTGCGTTACATACGCCTCAGTTTTTCTTTGCACGAGACAGACAATTGGCAGAAGAGGCTTTTGCAGGAGATGTTGTTGGAATTCCCAATCATGGCACATTACGTATTGGAGATACCTTGACGGAAGGAGAGGAGCTTCAATTTACAGGAGTACCCTATTTTGCCCCTGAAATATTACGACGGGTTCGCCTTGCTGATGCGATGAAAGCCAAGAAATTAAAACAGGCATTAATTGAGCTTGCAGAAGAGGGCGTTGTCCAGCTTTTTAAACCACAGGACGGGTCTTCGCCTATTGTTGGTGTGGTTGGAATATTGCAACTTGATGTCTTACAGACGCGTTTGAAACATGAGTACTGCGTTGAAATAGGATTTGATACTGTATCTTTTACACAGGTCCGTTGGTTTGAGGGTGAAAAAAACAAAATTGAGAAATTTATTAATTCCAACAGAAGTGCCATTGCTGATGACATAGACGGAGATCCAGTATTTCTGGCCACTTCTGAATTCATGATGCAACGGACTGTTGAAATGCAAAAAGACTTAAAATTTCATGATATCAAACAGATCGGCATTGTTAAAAACAGCTAGTCATATCCTATTATTATCTTTATAGCTGGCCTTGATTAAATATCTGGTGGATGGAATTATTGGTTTAGGTAAAAGGGTTAAATCGGATATGCATATAAGTTCATCATATTCTGAGTTGCCTTCTTTTTGCCAATAATTATATATTTGTTGAAAATTCAAGTGTGTTTTCAGCATTATTCCGATATCGATTATTCCTTTTTCGGGATGTTGAGTTGCAATAAGAATGCGGCTATTTGAAAAAAAATCTTTTTTTAATCCAAGTTCTTCTCTTGCCTCCACAAATAATTGTTCATGCAAATTTACAGTCTTTTCTTCATGACGTGATTCCACGCTACCCGCAGGGGCACATTGCCAGTAATTGGGTAGATAAACGCTGTTACTGTTTCTTTTTCCAAGAATAAAACCATCATCGCAAAAAATTAAACCTGTTACAGCCAAAGGTTTAAGACAAAGAAATTCATTGAATTCCTTATTTTCCATTTGGGCCGAAACATATCTATATTCTGTCCAATATCCCGCTATTTGATGGGGTAATATCAAAGTAGCGGTAAATACACGTCCATTAAACAATTTTGGGTATAATCTTTTTTTGGCAACCCATAAATTTTCAATCCGTTTTTCAAGATTTATAGATAATTCAGTTTTATAATCTATCAGTTTTACGGAACATTCTGGGTATAAAGCAAATGTTTTCCATTCCATTTTATTATCTTTGAATGTCATAACGGAAACATTTTTGGCTGGGAGACCTGGATTCGAACCAGGGCTGACCGGGTCAGAGCCGGTAGTTCTACCGCTAAACTATCTCCCAATATATTTAATGTGGATGCTTATATCATGTAAAAAATTATAAAACAAGGGTATGGTAAAATAAATTAATTACAAAAATTTTTAGTTATTTTAATAAAAAAATCCAAATTAATAATAAATTGTGTTAATATTAAGGAGCTATACAAAAAATAAGGAATTAACTTTGACTGGATAAAGTAATTAGGGCGTAAATATGTTTGCGGCATTGGATTTAGGCACAAATAATTGTCGTCTGCTGATCGTGTCATCTGATCGTGGCAGGTTGAGAATTGTTGACCATTATAATCGAGTAGTTCGATTGGGTGAGGGATTGTATGAAACAGGTCAGTTGAGTCAAGCTGCCATGGAACGTACAATGGTTGCGCTCCGACATTGTGCATCCAAAATTGAAGGTAAAAGATTTTCCGCCTTTTATGCTGTCGCTACCGAAGCTTGTCGACGCGCCTCAAATGCTGATCATTTTCTTAGTCAGGTTTTATATGAAACAGGACTGAAAATTAAGGTTATTTCACCACGGGAAGAGGTTGAGCTGGCTTTGGCCGGCTGCAATTCATTTTTATATGACAATGTGTTGAAACGTAATAAGACTAAGGCACTATTATTTGATATTGGAGGTGGTTCCACTGAAATTGCATGGGTTAAAATTGATTTTGCGCGACGAAAATATATTTTGATTGGATGTTTCAGTATACCTGTTGGCATTCTTACGTTAAGGGAGCAATTCAATATTGCCACTTTGCAGAATTACTATCAAATGTTTGATTTTGTTTTATCCAAGGTCATGGAATTCGAGGCCATTCACCGTATTCAGGCAGAGATTGTAAGAAATCAGGTTCAATTCATAGGGGTAAGTGGAACTATAACCACCCTTGCAAGCATTTTGTTAAATCAAAACAAGTATAATCGTGCGGCGATTGATGGTTTGTCTTTGCAAACAGCCCAACTTAAGGAAATAATCAGGACTTTGCTAGATCAGAAATTCAAAGAGACTGAAATTCTTTCTGACCGATATAAAAAAAGAATTCATTATCTTTTACCTGGATGCGCAATATTTGATGCCATACATACCTTGTGGCCCGCCAATGACATTGTCGTTGCCGATCGGGGTATTCGGGATGGAATAATTGCCAAAATGATGACAAACAAGTTAAGAAACTATTATAAAAATCATCATTATTTGTTAAACCAGTAATAAATTTAATTAATCAGTATAATTAAAGTAAAAACTATGAATAAAGATAATGCGAATTCGAATTCGCGCAAAAAAAAGAAATCGCGTTTTGATACTGGATTGACGGTTACCTTAAAAAAAACAAAAGGACGTTCAACATCTCAACAAAGATGGTTGACGCGTCAGTTGAATGATCCTTATGTAAAAGCTGCGCAACAGCATGGCTGGCGGTCCCGTGCCGCTTATAAGCTGATAGAGTTAAATGATAAATTTCATTTTTTAAAAAAGGGGATAAAGGTTGTTGATCTGGGTGCAGCGCCAGGAGGATGGTCTCAGGTTGCGGTATATCACAAGGCATCCAAAGTTGTGGGTATTGATTTGTTGCAAGTTGAACCAGTTATGGGAGCTGATATTTTTCAGGGAGATTTTACAGAGCCCCATAATCTTGAAGTTTTACTGGATAAATTAGAGGGTAAGGCGGATCTGGTCATGTCTGATATGGCCCCTAATACGACAGGACATGCAGCAACGGATCATATAAGAATAGTTAATTTGACAGAACAGGCTTTGGACTTTGCAATAAAAATTTTAAATTTGAATGGAGTTTTCATTGCCAAAGTTTTCCAGGGGGGAAGTGAAAAATTGATGTTAAATAACCTCAAGCGATCCTTTAAAATTGTAAAACATGCAAAACCTCCAGCAAGTCGTAAGGAATCCAGAGAGTTATATGTGATTGCTACAGGGTTTAAAGGGAATAATTCCGAAGATAAATCGTGAATGTGTTGATAAAATTTCAAGGATAATTTGATTTTGTCACTATTTGACACAAAATTGATTTTTGACTTGTCTAATCACAATTTTTTAGGTATGAAGAATTGCCAATAATTGGAACCCGATTTTTTTTCGGTTATCCCTTTTTATCTTTAATTTTCTAATTTTTAATAAAGGGTACCATAAATGGCACATTCTTCTATTTCCCAAAAACATATTCGAGAAGCCCTTGCTTTTGATGATGTTTTGATTATTCCAGCAAAATCTAATGTATTGCCTAATCAGGCTGATGTTCGGTCCAATTTGACCCGATCTATCCGTTTGAATATACCCTTGATTTCATCAGCCATGGATACAGTAACAGAATGTGCAATGGCCATTGCTATGGCACAAAATGGAGGAATAGGGGTTATTCATAAAAATCTATCCATTCAGGAACAGGCCAATCAGGTCAAGCAGGTAAAGCGTTTTGAATCGGGAATGGTGGTTGATCCGGTAACTGTTCATCCTGAACAGACTTTAGAAGAAGTTATTGCAACAATGAAACGCCATAACATAAGTGGACTCCCTGTTATTGAAAAAAATACGAATCGGCTTGTTGGTATTGTCACGCATCGTGATGTCCGGTTTGCAACAAATGCAAAACAACCCGTTGCGGAGTTAATGACAAAAGATAACCTGGTTACAGTCAAAGAGGGTGTGAGTCCCGATGAAGCTAAAAAACTGCTTCATCAAAATCGTATTGAAAAATTGCTTGTCGTTGATAAAAATGATTGTTGTGTCGGAATAATGACTGTCAAGGATATGGAAAAATCAGTCGTTTATCCTTTGGCCAACAAGGATCAATATGGTCGTTTACGTTGTGCTGCTGCCACAGGTGTTGGTGAGGACGGATATAAACGGGCTGTCACGCTTATAGAGGCTGGTGTTGACGTTTTGGTCGTAGATACGGCACATGGACATTCCCAGGGTGTTTTGGACTCGATAGGGCGCCTCAAGAAAAATTATGCTGACGTTCAAATTATTGCGGGAAATATTGCGACACCAGAAGGTGCTCAAGCATTGATTGATGTTGGCGCTGATGCAGTAAAAGTTGGAATTGGTCCAGGTTCAATCTGTACAACCCGTGTTGTTGCAGGGGTAGGAGTTCCCCAATTTTCGGCAGTAATGGAAGTGTCTGAAATTTGTCATGCTGCCAATATTCCTTTAATAGCAGATGGTGGAATTCGCACGTCTGGCGATATTGTTAAAGCTATCGGTGCGGGTGCAGATGTTGTCATGATTGGATCTTTACTGGCAGGTACTGATGAAGCTCCTGGTGAAGTATTTCTATATCAGGGACGTTCCTATAAATCATACCGCGGAATGGGAAGTCTTGGTGCCATGGCTCGTGGATCTGCTGACCGTTATTTTCAACAGGATATCAAGGAAAGCCATAAGCTTGTTCCTGAAGGCATTGAAGGGCAGGTACCATACAAAGGGGCGGCAGAAGGAGTTATACATCAGATGGTTGGCGGCTTGAAAGCAGGTATGGGATATACTGGCAATGCGACGATTGAAGAAATGAAAAAAAATGTTCAGTTCCGTAAAATTACGGGAGCGGGATTGAGGGAAAGCCATGTTCATGATGTTGTAATTACGCGTGAAGCGCCTAACTATCATCATAATTAAATAATAAATTTGTCTATCAGATATTTAAGTAAAGACGTATGACCCCTTCAGCACAAATATCGGCAGTGATTGAACTGCTTTTAGCTATTCAGAAAGAAAAATATATTCCGGCAGATTCAACAGCCAATCGGTTTTTCAGGCGGCGCCGTTATATTGGAGGAGGGGATCGTCGTTTTGTTTCAGGCAAAGTTTGGGAAATTTTACGTTGTTACCGAAAGTTGGAATGGTGGCTGAAAAGAATAGGTAGTCCGATCAATCCTCGTATGATGGTCGCAGCTTATTTGGTTTTGTCAGGAAATTCTATACCTAAAGTGCATAATTTTTATTCGGGTGAAAAATATGCTCCATTATTGTTAAATAGTAACGAAATTTTATATTTGCAATCTTTGGTAAACAAACCGTTTGTTTCCGATGAAATGTCCAAAGCGGTAATTTATGAAGTTCCAGATTGGGTATATCCTATCATAAATGGCCAATACGGGGATCAGACAGAAAAAGAACTTTCAACGTTGTTGGAACCAGCCACTCTTGATTTGCGCGTCAATTTTCTAAAAGTGGAAGATCGATATAAGGCTAGGGAGATTCTAGCATCTGAAAATATACAAACAGAATTAATGAATATTTCTCCATGGGGATTGAGAGCGCAAGGAAGACAATCCATAACATCCACAAATGCTTTCAAAAATGGTCTGGTTGAAATTCAAGACGAAGGTAGCCAATTAATTGCACTCATGACCGGTGTTAAATCGTCAATGCGTGTCCTGGATTATTGCGCGGGAGCCGGAGGTAAAACGTTGGCTATGGCGATGATGATGGAAAATAAGGGGCATATTATTGCATCAGATATTTTTCCCGCTCGGTTAAATGCCGCTCAAAGTCGTTTGCGAAGGGCAGGTGTTTTTAATTGTGAAACCCATATTTTTGCTGAAGATGCAAAATGGTTAAAAAGGCGTGTTGAAAGTTTCGATCGTGTTTTGGTTGATGCACCTTGTAGCGGTACCGGAACTTGGAGACGTAATCCTGATGCGCGTTTAAGGTTTAAGGAAAATGATTTATTGGAACTTGTTGAAAAACAGGCCCACATTCTTGATTCTGCAGCGAGAATGGTAAAAAAAGGTGGAAGATTGATATATGCAACCTGTTCAATATTACGTCAGGAAAATCAAGATCAAATCAATAATTTTCTGGAAAGAAATAACAATTTTTCACTCGTAGAGCCTGATACGATTCCAGAATTGTTACCCGAAGAATTCATGAAGAAAACAAGTTTTCAATTAACACCAGCGCAAAATCAAACGGATGGTTTCTTTTGCACGGTTATGGTGAAGAATTAATTTATTTCTTTCCTGTAAAAATAATTAACAACATATTCCATGGTTAATCCCTGAATTAAAACGGTTAACACTACGCACCCATAACATATGAGCAGGATTTCATTTTTTGGAAATATATTGGGGAGAGATAAGGCTATTGCCAGGGAAATGCCTCCTCTTAGTCCTCCCCATGTTAGAATGGAAATCAAACCCTTCGGGTTTGAATCCTGATATAATAATACAAAACCACTTAGACTGAGGGCTATGAAACGTGTAATTGCCAGAAATGGAAAAGCCAGGAATGTGATAACCAGAATATGATAACTGAAAGGGATGATGACAATCTGCAACCCAATTATCAAAAATAGCATTGTGTTGAGGATTTCATCAATTACATGCCAGCAGTAAATAACCGAATCACTTTTTTCCGCAGGCTGTTTTTGAAGATGGTTACCGATCAATAAACCGCTTGCCACAACTGCAATGGGACCTGACATGTTAAGATCACTTGCGATAGAAAAGGTACCTGCCGCCAAAGCCAGTGAAAATAATATGGTAATTTCGTTGTGGGACAATCGTCTGATTATAAAAATAACAATGGTGGCGGTTATAATACCCAGAAGACCACTGCCAACAATCTCTTTTATGCTAATCAAGAATAGACTGGTTGTGGATGGGGTCTTTTGATGAATGATTACGGATAAAAATGTTGTAAAAGCAATTAAAGCTATACCATCATTGAAAAGACTTTCTCCAGCAAAAATTGCTTGTAACCGTTTGGAAAGGCCTAGTCTGCCGAACATACTGATAACTGAAACCGGATCTGTCGGGGCTATAATAGCGCCTAGGGTGAGACACCAGAGTAAAGAAATGGGAATAGAAAATAGATAAAACAGAACCCAAAAAACAAGACCGAGAAATAATATCGATAATAAAGTGCCAATAATTGTCAAGGAAGCAATATTATAGCGAGCTTTCCACAACTCATGTAATGAAATTTGCAAACTTCCTGCAAAAAGCAGAAATGCTAGAGCACCATTGAGAAGCAAAGTGGGAAAATTGATTTGTGAGATAATTTTCTGTGCAAATGAATATCCGGAAACAAATGAAAGGAAATAATCCGAGATAAACAGGATTATTGAAAATATGAATGCGGCAATCATGATCCCTATGGTCATGGGAAGTTTGAGATATTTCAGATTAATTGCCCCGCAAATTGCGGTAAGAAGAAACAATAAAGAAATAAGGGTCAGTATACTCATGTTAATTTCCCTTTATTATCATAGATATAATTTTAGGGTAATTTGAGTTTAAGTAAATTATTTTTGAGCTATAAAATTGAAAATTTTTGTAATTTTTAGTTAAAAATTATTAAAAATTAACGTAATTTTGAGTATAAAGATACTAATCTCTAACTTCATCCTTATATGTAATAGGGATATGGTTTTAAAAGAAGGGTAAATTCAATGACAGGCATTCATCCTGTTTTAGTGGTTGATGATGATCCAAAGTTAATTGAAACGCTAACCGAACAATTGCAAGAAAATCAGGAATTTGAGGTTTCAAGTGCCTTAACGGTAAAAGAGGCCAAAAACAAAATTCTGGATTCTGATAAGCATTATGATGCAATCATATTGGATGTGATGCTTCCAGATGGCGATGGATGTGATCTATGTGCCTATTTACGTAAGGAAGGTTGCAGAACGCCCATTATCATGCTGACGGGTTCAGATAATGAAGAGGATGTTGTGAGGGGGCTTGATGCAGGCGGTAATGATTATGTATCAAAACCATTTCGCATTGCCGAGTTACTGGCAAGATTAAGGGCACAGATGCGTATTTTTGCTAGTAGTGAGGATGCTGTTTTCACAATTGGCAATTATATTTTTCGTCCGTCTGCAAAGTCGTTGCAGGAACAGGATTCAAATCGTCGGATCCGTTTAACTGAAAAAGAGGCTGCCATACTCAAATTTTTATATCGGTCAGGATCAAGACCAGTACCAAGACAAGTTTTGTTGAATGAGGTTTGGGGATATAATTCAGCGGTGACAACCCATACACTTGAGACCCATATTTATCGTTTACGCCAAAAAATCGAGCCTGATCCTTCGAATGTAACCCTTCTGATAACTGAGGCTGGTGGATATCGGCTGAGCTCAATTTCTGATAAAAAAGAAGAATAGTTATTTATTTTAATTCAAGCATGATTGGGACATGATCAGAAGGTTTGTCCCAGTTTCTAGCCTCTTTAAAAACCTGAATTGTTTTTAGGTGTGATCGTAGATCTGGGGAAATCCATAAATGATCCAATCTTCTTCCCCGGTTTGACTTTTCCCAGTTACGGTTTCTATAAGACCACCAGGTATATAGTTTTTCGTGGGGAGGAATTATTTCACGCATTGCATCAATATAACCCGTATGTAACCATTGATTGAGTTTTTCAGTTTCAATGGGTGTATGACTGACAATTTTCAATAATTGTTTGTGGTTCCATACATCATTTTCCAAGGGTGCAATATTAAAATCACCTACAAGAATTGAACTGGTCTCCTTATTTTGAGAAAACCATTCTTTTGTTTCTGTCAGGAAATCTAATTTATGTTTGAATTTTGGATTTATAGTTGGATCAGGTTCATCCCCACCTGCAGGAATATAGAAATTATGAAGGTTTATTTTTTTATTTTTATAATTGAATTGAACTGAAATATGTCTGCAGTCACTTTTACCGCACCATTGTCTGGTATTGGAAACATGGTATCCTAATGGATGTTTTGATAAAATACAAACGCCGTTATAACTTTTCATTCCTTTAAAAAGACAATTGTGAAAACCGAGCAATTCTATTTCAGATCGGGGAAAAAGAGGATCAGGGACTTTTGTTTCCTGAAGGCATAAAATATCGGGATTTGCTAATTCTATCAGTTGTTTTAACAAGGGCAAGCGTAACCTTAATGAATTAATGTTCCAACTAATAATACGCATATAGAAATTTCAAATTTGAAAGGGGAAAATGATTATAATTTAAAATAAATTCAAATTAAGAGAAGAAGGTCAATTTAGGAATTTAATCAGAAAATGTCCAGTAAAAAATAAATAAATCTTAATATTGAAAATTGTGGATAATTACATTATTGAAATTAAAATTTTCATTTTGTCCACTATTGGACTTGACAGTGATTTTAGGGTTTGTGATAAATTAGTTAAAAATATTGAATAATTCCATGTAACAATAAAAATGATTAAAAATCAATGAGTTATATTAATTGCTTAAAAATTAGGCAAAATATATAAGGGCTTGATAAACTGCCTTTTACATCCATATATTAGATATTCATCCATAGAGTTATCCACAAGATCAGTGGAGAAGTAAGATAAGTCTTAGAAAATAAAAGGATAACAGAACTTATTTGTGATGATGGTAAAAAAAATGCAATGAAACTTCATGATTACAAACCTTTGGATTCGTATAAGGGAACAAAAGCAATTAAGCATGCTTTAAAAACAATGCCCAAAACGGCAGGGGTTTATCGTATGCTTAATGAAAAAGGGGAAGTTTTATATGTTGGTAAAGCAAAAAATTTAAAAAAACGCGTATCCTCCTATACACGCTTGACACAATTGACCGAGCGTATACGTAAAATGATTTTGCAAACGACTTCCATGGAAATTATAACAACCTATACGGAAGCTGAGGCTCTACTACTTGAAGCCAATCTGATTAAAAGTCTTAAACCACGATATAATATTTTGTTGAGGGATGATAAATCATACCCCTGGTTAGTTATAACAAAAGAAAAATGGCCTAGAATTGATAAACATCGGGGAAAAATATCCAAGAGAAATTATTATTGGGGGCCGTTTGCTTCGGTTGGGGCAGTCAATCAGACTCTTGAGCTTTTACAGAAAATATTTCTGTTAAGAAGTTGTGAAGACAGTATTTTCAATTCCAGAAAGCGTCCATGTTTGCTTTATCAGATCAAACGATGTTCTGGTCCTTGTGATAATCGTGTTAGTAAAACAGATTATGATGATCTCATAAATCAAGCAAAATCATTTCTTTCTGGAGAAACAAACATTATTCAGCGGCAATTGGCTAACGAAATGGAAAAGGCGTCAGAACAATTGGATTTTGAACGTGCCGCGGTGATGCGTGATCGTATTCGGGCCTTTACCTATGTTCAAACAAATGGAGTAATTAATCCTGCTACAATTGACAACGCTGATATAATAGCATTTGCGCAAAAAGGTTATCTAACCTGTATTCAGGTGTTTTTTATTAGGGGGGGAAGAAATAATGGCAATCGTGCTTTATTCCCGATACAAACAGAGGATCAAAGCCCCGAAGAAATTTTGGACGCCTTTTTGGGACAATTCTATGAAAATAAGCCGCCGCCATCACAAATATACATGAATATTAAATTATCTGACCAAGCGCTGATGAGTAAGGCATTAAGTATGAGGGCATCGAAAAAGGTAAGCTTGTATGTACCAAAAATAGGGGAGAAAAGGGCAGTTGTTGATCATGCGGTACATAATGCCCATATGGCGCTTGATCGGAAATTGGCTGAAACTGCATCACAAACAAAATTATTAGAACAGGTTCGTGATATTTTTCATCTGTCTGATATTCCGAAAAGAATTGAGATTTACGATAATAGTCACATAATGGGTACCAATGCATATGGGGCAATGGTTGTGGCTGGACCTGAAGGTTTTATCAAGTCTGGTTATCGTAAATTTTCAATTAAATCTGATATCACCCCTGGAGATGACTTTGGTATGATGCGTGAAGTTTTATTCAGACGTTTTAACAAGGGTAAAATTGCTGATTGGCAGAATTTCCCTGATTTACTGTTAATAGATGGTGGTGCGGGACAGTTTTCGGCTGTTGATGCAATTTTGAAAGAGCTCGGGATTGAAAATGTCGCCTTGGTCAGTATTGCCAAAGGACCGGACCGGAATGCAGGGAGAGAGTGGTTTTTTACACGTGATCAAAATCCTTTTCAATTGTCCGAAAGAGATCCTGTTCTGTATTATCTGCAACGATTAAGAGATGAGGCGCATCGATTTGCCATTACCACTCATAGAGTGGGAAGATTAAAAAGCATAGAAAAATCCGAACTGGATTCAATTCCGGGTATAGGTAATAAGAGAAAACGTAATCTACTAAACCATTTTGGTTCTGCCAGCGCCGTTAAAGAGGCCAGTGTTGCGGATTTAGAAAATATTCCAGGTATTAATAGAGTATTGGCTGAATCAATATATGATTATTTTAGACCTGGTGTATATAAGTAACAAATATAAGAAAATATATATTTTTTATTCCATTTTTTTTATAAAATGTTAAATAACTATTTTGATAAATGTTCAGCCGTGATCCTAAATAGAAATGTTTTATAATTTACCTAATTGTCTTACCTTGTCCCGTATAATTATAATACCATTGGTGGCTGTTCTTGTAATGGTTCATAAGCCGGTAACAGATTTATTGGCCTGTATACTATTTATTATCGCTGGTATTACGGATTATTTAGACGGTAAGCTTGCCCGTGCATGGCAACAGCTTTCCGACTTTGGAAAAATGTTTGATCCCATTGCGGATAAATTACTGGTAGGTATCATATTGATTGTTATGGCTGGTTACGATCGTCTTCCATACGGTGGACTGATTCCTGCAATGATTATCTTGGCAAGAGAAATACTGGTCAGCGGATTAAGAGAATATCTTTCCTCTTTCGAGATCAGCCTACCTGTCACAAAACTGGCAAAATGGAAAACAACTTTTCAAATGGTGGCTATTGGTTTTTTACTTGCTGGAGATAGCAGTGCAGAATTATTGAACATTAACTGGTTTCCGGTTAATGTTATCGGATCGATATTATTATGGATTGCGGCAATTTTAACTATGATTACGGGTTGGGGTTATATTCATACGGGTATCAGATTTATTAATAAAACGGATTTTTAAAAAGCTTATATTTGAATTTTATCTTGTTGGATATGTATTTTTTTAAATTATGTATCATCAAATTTTTAAAACGGATGGAGAACAATCATGCGGAATTATGCTGCACTTATTACCACATTTTTGATATTAAGTGGGTGTTCCGGGATAGATAAATTTTTTGATGATACCGTTTCTTTACCAGGAAATAATCCCGAGGCTCCAGAAGGATATGCGGAAAATATGCAAAGGGTAAAAGGCAATATGGCGATAGCTACAACCCCTTTGTTACCTCAAAGTGAAAATATTTGGCCCTCTCGTCCTCCTGCATTACCTACGTTGAGTGATGTTGCGAGTGATGATAAAAGTTTCTCCCTATCAGATTACAGTAGAGCGGCAGGTGGTGATGTAGACAGCGTAACGCATGATCAAATCAATAAGCAATCTGTTCCTGTTGATTTTCCAGAAGATGGTAATCTGAATGTTGGGGAACAATATCAGATCAAAAATGGAATGACGGATTTCATCAATGGAAGGCTGCCTGACTCAATTAAGGATCAGGGAGCGAAATATATTGAAAAAGGTAAGGACGCCCCAGTAATCGTTCCGAATGGGGATGGAACCAGTACCATTATCAATTCCAGGGGTGTTGTAAAGATTATCCCGGATAGCCAATTGCCGACATCTAAAAATGAAAGTAAAAAAGGTAAAAATAAATCATCAAAAAATGATGGTGAAAATTAATATTCATGTTTGATCACATCATATATTGAATTAGTTAACAAGGATAATTCTTCAGGTGTTATGGTGAAAGAGGGTGTAAGATAAACGATATTTCTGAAGGGACGTATCCATACATTTTGTTGGATAAATTTTGTCTTTAGACGGTTTAAGTTTGAAATATTGTATAACTCAACAACGGCAACGGCCCCTTTTACCCTAACATCCTTGACATTTTTTAAATTTTTACATTGTGTCAATTCTTTTTTCATTTGTCTTTCAATGGAACTGACTGCATTCTTCCAATTGTATTGATCAAAAACTTCCAAGGATGCATTGGCAGCGGAACAGGCCAGGGGATTGGCCATAAATGTTGGTCCATGCATCAGGGCATGTTGATCACTATCAGATAAAAACCCGTCAAATATATATTCTTTCGCAATGGTTGCAGCCAATGCCATAGTGCCTCCACTTAATGCTTTCGAAAGTGTAATAATATCCGGAATGACATCTGCCTGTTCACAGGCAAAAAAACTTCCCGTTCTGCCAAACCCGGTAAAAATTTCGTCAAATATCAATAAAATTTCAAAATGATCAGCTTGTTTTCGCAAAAATCTTAAAACTTCTGGAGAATGAAATAACATGCCTCCAGCTCCCTGTATCAAAGGTTCAATTAAAATTGCAGCAATGGTTTTATGATGCTTTTCTAGAAACTGAATGAAATCCTTTTGTTTCTCCGAGGTATCAGGCAAAGGAATGTTGTATTGGTGGGGAATAATATTCTTGAATAAATTATGCATTCCTTCTTCAGGATCACAAACCGCCATTGTCGCCATGGTATCACCATGATATCCACCATGAAAAGAAATGATTTTGTTTTTGATATTGTTATTTTGGTTTAACCAGAATTGGGCTGCAATTTTTAGTGCCACTTCCACAGATACGGAGCCTGATTCAGAAAAAAAAACTTTGTTTAAATCTCCAGGCAACAGGTTTGCCAGATGTTTTGCCAAATCAATTGCAGGTTGATGAATAATGCCACCAAACATAATATGAGGCATTAGTTCAAGTTGTTTTTTTACCGTTTTGATAATATGTGGGTGATTATACCCATGACAGGCTGTCCACCATGAAGCAATACCATCAATCAATTTGGTGCCATCATTTAGGATAATTGTACTTCCATGCGTGGCTTTTGCAACAATTGGGGCATTACAATTATTCATTTGCGTATAGGGTAACCATATATTTTTTAAAGTTGAATGAAACATGGGATTTTGCCTATAATTGTTAAGATAGAGTTTGCATAACTAAACAAAAATTTTAAAACTTGAAAAGACTAACTTAATGAACCGATTTGATATTTTTTTTTCTCGGGAATTAGACAAAAGAGCTAAAGAGGATTTAAAAAGAGAATTGCCAACATTTGAAATAATTGATTCATTACATATAAAAAATAAGGGTAAAAGTTATATAAATTTTTCCAGTAATGATTATCTGGGATTATCAAACAATGCAAATTTAAAAATTAAAGGTGAGGAGTTTTTAAGACAATATGGTACTGGAAGCGGGGCATCCAGATTAATTTCGTCCAATGCTTCATATTATGGTAAAATCGAGGAGAAACTAGCTAATTTTCTAGGAACTGAAGCGGCATTAATATTTCCATCAGGTTGGCAGGCAAATGTTGGGGTTGTTGCTTCCCTCATTGAAAATTTTCCAAAACCAGTATGGGTATTTACGGATAAATTGAATCATGCCAGTTTGCATTATGGATGCAAAGCTGGTCAAGTTAAACAGATCCGTTTTAGTCACAATGATCTTGACCATCTACAAACACGATTGAAAAAAATTGAGGGGGAAAAAGGTTCAAGAATAATTTTAACGGAAACCATATTCAGTATGGATGGTGATGTTTGTGACTTGAAAAGATTGAGATCAGTTGCCGACCAGTTTAATGCATTTTTATTTCTAGATGACGCACATGCAACCGGAATATTTGGAAGTAAGGGCGAGGGATTGGCCCCTGCCTTTGCTGATTTAACGATGGGAACATTTAGTAAAGCGTGGGGAAGTTTTGGGGCCTATATAGCTGGATCCAGAGATTTATGTGAATGGCTGGTGAATTTTTGTTCTGCTTTTATCCACACGACTGCATTGCCCGCCGCCGTAATCGGTAGCATCGAGGCAGCACTAGAATTAATGCCTTCATTAACTAACCAACGTGCCTTTTTGGTTAAACAGTCTGAAAAGGTTAGAAAACAATTAGAGTCACTGGGATATCAATGTGGTCAGTCTATTTCACATATAATTCCTGTTATTGTTGGATCACCAATAAAGGCCCAATTAATGGCAAATGCTTTGAAAGAAAAAAATATCTGGATTACCCCAATTCGTCCACCCACCGTTCCCTCTCATGGAAGTCGTTTACGATTGACTCTTAGTGCAGGTCATCGAGAGGATGAAATAGAGTATTTACTAAAATCTTTTCATTCAATTGATCTAATTTCAATTCATTGATCATGAAAAATAATTATCGTTTGCTATTTGTCCATGGATGGGGATATTCATCATCATTTTGGCAAAAATTACAAAATAATCTAAAAGAATACCACTCAGAAACAATTGATTTGGGTTTTATGGGGAAAAACACGGATAAAAATTGTAATCTTAAATCAATTTTAAACTTACAAGAGAAATATATTGCTGTAGGACACTCTTTAGGTTTTTTATATCTCTTAAAAAATTTTTCTTTTCGTTTCAAATATTACGTGGCTATTAACAGTTTCGCCAGATTTTCCAGAGATCCTACATTTCCGAAAGGTGTGGCATCAAGGGCTCTGGATCGTATGTCCAGAGGATTATCCATTGATTCAAATCTTATAATGAAACAGTTTTATCAGCAATGTGGTCAAGTAGTAAATTTTTTGCCCAGCTTTAATATTGAAGAATTGCAAAAAGGACTTGAATTTCTTAAATTTGGGGATGTTCGAAGTATCATTCCACAGATCAGAAATAAACTCACAGTTATAGCTTCAAAAAAAGATCCTGTTGTTAATGAAACCATGACCATACAATCATTTCAAGAGTGCAACTATTTGTGGCTTGACGATGATACACATATATTGCCTTTATCAAAAACGAATGCCTGTGCGGAAATCATCAGAGAACTTATAAATAATGTCTAGAAATTATAAAGAAAAAATAATCAAAGCTTTTGATCAGGCGGATCAATATGAAAAATTTGCTTCAATACAAAAAATTGTTGCGAAAAAATTGTCTGATTGTATTCGGAAACAGTTCAGAACTTCAGTCGATCGTAAAGAAAAAATATCAATTCTCGAAATTGGTTGTGGAACTGGATTATTAACTCAATATCTTATCGATTTTTTTCCTGATGCACATTTTGTATTGACGGATATATCACCTGAAATGCTGAATCGTGCAAAAAATAAGTTCAAAAACCATAAATACGATTTAACATTTAAGCTTATGGATGGTGAATATCCAGAATTGGATGAAAAATATGATTTGATTTGTTCAAGCCTGACTTTCCAATGGTTTGATAATGTTGCAAGTGCAATCAGGACTCTTACAAATTATTTGAAACAAAATGGCTATTTGATTTGTTCTACCCTAACGTTTGAAACGTTTAAAGAATGGCGTTCTATCTATAACGACAATGATTTTAGCTGTAATTTACAGACTTATCCATCAATTGAATCTATTCAATCAGTTTGGCCAGAAACAGGAACCGGTCGTTGGGAAACTGATGAGATCATTGTTCAAATTGACACAGCAATTGATTTTTTCAAAGGACTTCGTTCTATAGGAGCTTCTGTTCCTCTCGAAACCTCAAAACCCTTGAAGTTATCTCAGTTTAAGAAAGTTCTTTCTGATTTTAGTAAAAATTACAATTATTGTTCTTATCATATAGCCTATGGTGTTTTCCGTAAATTTTCCGCCAAAGGTTTTTTTGTTACGGGAACTGATACAGATATTGGAAAAACACTAATTTCTGCATGTTTAACAAAATTGCTAAATGCGGTTTATTGGAAACCTATTCAAACAGGTTTAAATTGCGATATTGGAGATACAAATACAGTTTGCCATTTAGCCGAACTTTCCGAGACACAATATTTATCCCCAATTATAAAATTGCAAGCACCTTTATCTCCTGAAGATGCCGCAAGGCTGGAAAATCGTGAATTAAGCCTTGATCACGTGAATGTATCTGATTTGAAACAAGAAAACAAATACATAGTTGAAGGGGCGGGTGGGATTTTTGTACCTATCAATGATCATTTGTTTATCATTGATCTTATTGAAAAGATTAATTTACCCGTTATAATTGTAGCCCGAACTATTTTGGGAACATTGAATCATACCCTAATGACAATCGAGGCTTTAAGAAATAGAAATATAAAAATTTCAGGGGTAATTTTAAATGGCCCGTTGAACGAACATTGTAAAAATTCTATAATAAGTCATGGAAAAGTCAAGATTTTGGGACAAGTGCCTTTTCTATCAAATGTAAATCCAGATAATCTTTCCACGTTATGTGAATGTATTTCCATTCCTGAAGAAATGGTCTAAAATCCGTAAAATATTATGAACAAATAATATTTGACA
>NZ_JAXOQA010000026.1:0-25798 GCF_047307945.1 Commensalibacter sp. A3DC
ATAATTAATAAACTTATCCAAGTAATAAAATTTAATTATTAATTTATTATTTTATATTTCTCAAATTTCTTTAGGTGATAAATATGTCTGAAAAAGAAAAGTCTGAGAATAATGCGAATCCTTCCGTATTTCATACCAACTCTCGTCGCCAAGTCCTTACCGGTGTCGCTGTTGGAGCTGCCGCTTTAGCGACAAACAGGAGTATTCATGCCATGCCTGAACATGTTGAAAATAAATCTGTCCCTCCTCTAAAAAACCCAATGTCCCTATACCCAACGCCTCCCTTTTCTAAACAGCCACAACCTTGGCCTGGTTTACAGTCCAAGATGCAACCTGTTCCTGATTGCGGAGAAAAAACATATCAGGGAAGCGGACGTTTAAAAGGACGACACGCACTAGTTACAGGAGGTGATTCCGGTATTGGACGCGCTGCCGCTATAGCCTTTGCACGTGAAGGAGCGGATGTTGCCATCAATTATCTACCACAAGAAGAACCTGATGCAAAGGAGGTCATCGATCTTATACAAAAAGCCGGACGTAAGGCTGTTGCATTACCCGGTGATATCCGGAATGAGGATTTCTGTAAAAAACTTGTTGCAGATGCTGTAGCCAAATTGGGTCAAATAGATATTCTTGCCCATGTGGCTGGAAGACAAAAATATTCTGAACAACTGACTGATATAACAACAGAAGAATTTGATTGGACAATGAAAACCAATCTTTATGCACTTTTCTGGATCACCAAAGCTGCCATTCCACATTTGCCACCTGGCAGTTCCATCATCACCACCTCTTCACTCGTATCATATATGCCTCCAGAAATTCTGGTGGATTATGGCATGTCCAAAGCAGGTATCAGCAACTTTACCAAATCAATGGCCAAACAGCTTCTTCCCAAAGGAATACGTGTCAACTGTGTTGATCCAGGACCTTTCTGGACCCCCCTACAAATTTGCGGGGCTCAACCCCAATCAGCTATTCCCAACTTTGGTGGTGAAAGTCCTTTTAAACGACCTGGGCAACCTGCAGAAATCGCTCCCTTGTATGTTACACTTGCCTCTACTGAATCATCTTATGTAACAGGGCAAAGCTGGGGAATTGTGGGAGGAACAGGACAACCTGGATAATCTTATTATTTTCTGCTTTATAATCTCTAATATCCATTATTTTTAAGGTTCATTAATTTTATAATGAACCTTTTTTATAAAAAATTATCTTTCTAAGTCTCGCTTATTTTCAATTTAACCGAATAATTTGCCTTTAAAACGGACAACTTGTCTCCAATTCCACGTTTCCGGGACAAATGATCCCATTGTTCAAACCTGTGTAGATCCCGTTTGGCCAAAATAACAGGTAAAATAACGGATCTGTATTGACGCTCTAACAAACAAGCCTTCTCGCTTCTTCGCATATAAAAATATGCCTTTTCTATTAAAATATCACGGATTGCATTAAGTTCTGATGATGTTACGCTAATTCCGTTTTCTGACCGCTGTAACGAGAAATCATGAATTATCTCTGCTGGCAAAGGACAACGCCCTTTTCTAAATATATTCGGTAAATTTTTTGAAATATGAACGGTTTCACTGGCAATACCCGCTGCAATCACCGCTTCAACCAACGGTAATTCTCTTATTTTAAAAAGATTTGCAAGAATCCGCTGAATTTGTCCAACAGACCGCACCATTATCGAACCCCAATGATTCCAATTTTTTATACCCTCCAATTCTTCTTCGCGAGCGGAAATGATTTTTAAAAGATCTTCAGCAGAAAACAAATTTCGATCCAGAGAATCCTTGATATAAGGCGCAATTTCATGATCCCGGTCGGATTTGTTTGCCAACAAGTCCCGCCACCATTGCAAACGGATATAACCCGCCATTGGCCCTGCCACATCCCATGAAGAGGATAGGGTCACGGCCCGAGTAATCTCGGTATAAAATGCCAATAAACGAAAATATTGTTCTCGTAAATCAGAAGGCATAAAAAGCGCGCAAAAGAAGTGATCTGGATCAGACTTCCTTATATATTGGCCGCAAAAAGAAAGGGGTTTAGATTTTTCTTTAATCATTTCCAAAAGATATATATAATTTATGAAGGAGATGTGCCTAAAAAATTTATCAATTAATCTCTGTAAAATTCCGCATAATCTCTATATAAGAGAATTAAGAACCAAAAAGGTCTTATATAATTTTTTAAAATTATTGCAATATATCGAGGAACCAAATGTCTTTTGAATTACCACAACTTCCCTTTCCCTATAATGCTCTGGCTCGTTCAGGAATGAGCGAAGAAACCATGCAATTTCACCATGACAAGCATCATCAAGCATATGTTAATACCCTGAATGATCTTATCAAAGCAAACCCTGCACTTGAAGGGAAATCATTAGAAGAATTAATTGTAACGGCAGCAAAGGATGAATCCTTAACACCTGTTTTGAATAATGCAGGTCAACATTACAACCATTCTTTATTCTGGAATTCCCTAAGTCCTGATGGTGGTTCAATGTCTCCTGCATTTGAAGAGTTAATCCGTAAAAATTTTGGTTCAGTTGAAAATTTCAAAGCTGAATTCAAAAAGGCCGCTACCACGCAATTTGGCTCGGGATGGGCTTGGCTGGTTTTGACTTCTGACAATAAATTAATCGTTACCAAAACACCAAATGGTAAAAACCCGATTTCCGAGGGCCAGGGAAAGCCTCTATTAACCATTGATGTATGGGAACATGCATATTATATTGATTTCCGTAATCGCCGCCCTGATTTTGTGGATAATTTCCTTAATAATCTCGCAAATTATGATTTTGCAGAAGCCCAAATAAACGCAAAATAAACTGTATCAAGGAAACCGGCATTCCGCCGGTTTTTTATTCCGCTTTTACCGTTTCATCAGCTTTATCCAATGTAACAGCCTTATTTTCTTTGGCTTCTTTTTTACCTTGGTTTTTTATCTTGGATTGGGTATTTTCTGTTTGGGCCTTACTTTCCAAAATAGTCGTAACAGTACTACGAACAACCATTACTCGAACATTTGACGCAATTTCCACTTCCATTTGATCTGAATCTTCCTGGTTACGTACAATTTTACCAACAATACCACCCGCGGTTACAATTTTATCACCCCGTCGCAATGCTTTCATTTTTTCACGAACTTGCTTGGCTTTTTTTTGCTGCGGCATAATAACAATAAAATAAAATACCAGAAATATTCCAATAAAAGGCAGTAAACTCATGATTGTGGCAGTACCACCTCCACCACCACCTGCACTTTGTGCATAGGCAGGAGTAATAAATAAATCCATAAAATTGATCATCAAACTGCTTTCCTATCTTATTCACATTACGTATATTGATCATCTATCATTATAGGCACCTTCATACACTATATAAAGTATCTCGCATACTACAAGATCATGAAAACCGGAAAAAAGATGACTCAATCCCTTATCCCCTTACTGGAACGTATCGCGATTTCCCTAGAGAGACTTGCCCCTCCTCAGCCAAAAATTGAAAATATTGATAAACATAACTGTTTTATCTGGTCCGCCCAGAATAATGAATTGACACCCATTCAGAACATGTCTTTTATCGACTTTCATCTGTTACAAGGTATCGAAAACCAAAAAGAAACACTTTTTCTGAATACATATCATTTTGCCAAAAATCTTCCCGCCAATAACGTTCTTTTATGGGGGGCAAGGGGAACGGGAAAATCTTCATTGATCAAATCGGTTTATCATGAAGTAAACAGCAAACTATCAACCATTTGCCCTCTTTTGAAAATTATTGAAATTCCCAGGGATGATATCTACTCCCTGCCCATTCTTTTACGGTTATTGAAACCTCTGTCTTACAAATTCATCATTTTTTCAGATGACCTTTCCTTTGAATCAGAAGACCGTGATTATAAAGCGCTCAAATCCGTATTAGATGGTGGAATTGCCGGACGCCCAGAAAATGTGTTATTTTACGCCACAAGCAATCGTAGACATCTAATGCCAAGAAATATGATTGAAAACGAATCCTCTTCCGCCATTAATCCTTCTGAAGCCATTGAGGAAAAAGTATCTCTTTCTGATCGTTTTGGATTATGGATCGGATTTCATAATTGTTCCAAAGATTTATTTGATCAGATTGTAACAGAATATGCAAAAGCAAGAAAATTACCCATTTCAAAAGAGGATCTCATAGCACAGGCCAACGAATGGTCAGTTACTCGTGGTGCCAGAAATGGCCGTGTTGCCTGGCAATTTATAGAGGATTTAACGGCCAAATTATCCAGTGGATAACACTTTTTTCTTTTTACAATTTGACAGTCCAAAAACAAAAGGGGGTGAATTTTATCCCCTTTTGTTATATTTCATTATCCGATTTTTTCAATACCACCCATATAAGATCGAAGCACTTCAGGAATAGATATTGAACCATCCTCATTTTGATAGTTTTCCATAACAGCAACCAAAGCCCGTCCAACTGCAACACCAGATCCATTTAAAGTATGCAGAAATACCGGAGGCGTTTTTCTACCCTCTTCAGGTTGTGGGCGATAGCGAGCATTCATGCGACGCGCCTGAAAATCACGTGTATTGGAACAAGATGAAATTTCGCGCCAGGCTTGTTGGCCTGGCAGCCAAACTTCCAGATCCCAGGTTTTTGCTGCCCCAAATCCAGTATCACCAGAACATAACAAGACACGACGATAGGGTAATTCCAATTTTTCAAGAACCATTTCGGCACAACGGGTCATCCGCTCATGCTCTTTTTCACTTTCTTCAGGTGCGGTCACACTGACCATTTCAACCTTATAAAATTGGTGCTGTCGAATTAATCCCCTTGTATCACGACCAGCAGCTCCTGCTTCACTTCGGAAGCAGGCGGTTAAAGCAGTTCTGCGAACAGGTAATTGATCATAATTGATTATTTCACCTGCCTGTATTCCTGTCAGAGGGACCTCTGCTGTTGGAATTAGCCAACGCTCATCTTTTGTACAAAAAGACTGATCCCCGAATTTAGGCAATTTATCCGTGTTAAACATGGTCTGTTCATTAACTAGTAATGGAACGACATATTCCTCGTAATCATGTTCAGTTGTATGAAAATCCAGCATAAATTGTCCCAGGGCACGATCAAGTCTTGCCAACGCTCCACGTAAAATGCTGAACCGTGCGCCCGCTAACTTGGTAGCTGCATTAAAATCCATCAACCCTGATTTTTCGCCCAACTCGAAATGCTGCAATGGAGTAAAACCAAATTCACGTATTTTTCCCCAATAATGTACAACAACATTTTCAGTTTCATCTTTTCCCGTCGGAACCTCCACAGCCAAACGATTAGGCAAACTTGCCAGAACCTCAAAAATTTGTTGATCCAGTTTATCCGCACGCGTCTGCAATGAATCTATTTCCTGACGCAACCTTATGGCTTGCGCTTCCAAAACGGAACTGTTTTCTTTATTCCGTTTTAACTGACCAATTTGTTTTGAAATATTATTTCGATCAGCTTGTTTTTGATGCAGCTCATTCAAATATGAGCGCCGTTCCTCATCATACGATAATAATGTCTGACTAACTGCGGATAATCCACGACGGGCCAAATCGTTATCAAAAGCCACAGGATCAGAACGCAGAGCACGAAAATCATGCATTATAATAATTCCTTTTCTGGTTTGGGTTCCACCATTCGGGCAGATAAAATTGAAATCTCATATAAAATAATTAAAGGGATAGCCAAGGAAGTTTGTGTAATTACATCGGGAGGTGTAAGAACTGCAGCAATTACAAAAGCAATAACATATGCATATCTTCTGAATTTCTTTAACTTTAATGAAGTCACAAAACCTATTTTTGCCATCAATGTCAACATGACAGGAAGCTCAAATGCAATACCAAAAGCCATGATTAACCGCATAACTAACGAAAGATATTCGGAAACCTTGGCTTGCAATTCAATATGCATATTATGATCCCCCCCAACCTGAAATGATAAAAAGAATTTCCATGCAAAAGGAAAGACAAAGAAATAAGCGAGCGCTGCACCCAGTAAAAACAAAATCGGTGTTGCAACCAAAAAAGGCGCAAAAATCCTTTTTTCATTTCGATATAATCCCGGGGCGATATATATCCATGCTTGAATGGCAAACATAGGAAATGAACAAAAAATTGCACCGAAAAATGCCAACTTGATATAAGTGAAAAATGCCTCATATAAGGCCGTATAAATAAGATGGGGTTGTTCTCCCTGTTGTCGCATGGCTTGCGCCAAGGGGTGGGCCAAGAACATATAGATTTGTTCCGAATAGTAATAACAAAACCCAAAAGCAATCAAAAAAGTTGCCAGACAGACAATCATTCGACGACGTAACTCAATAAAATGTTCCATCAGAGACATTGATTTATCATTGATCAACTCTTCTTCGGGAATATTCATGGCCATCTCTGTTCCCTGTAATTGACAATTTGTGGTGGAATCATCGCTGGAACAGGTGGAGCCGATCTTTTAACCTGTAAACGCTGCGCAATTGCAGGAGGAAAAAAAATTGGAGCTGGATCTTTTTTTGCCAAAGCTTCCAGATCAGGTTCCTTATGATCGGTTGACGCTGAATATTCGGGAATAATCTCAGGCTCTTTATTTGAAAAAGGAATTTCATAAGGTTTCGGAGATTGAATAGATGTTTGATTTAGGGGGGAATTCAAATTCTCCTGAAGTGTTCTATCTCGATCGATTACATCCAATATTGCACTTTTAATATTCATACGACGTAATTTCATCAACTGATCTTTGGCTTCCTTAAGGTCTGGATCCTTAACCATCTCATCCACCTGACTATGGAATTCACGTGCCATGCCCCTGCATTTTTTCACTACGTCACTAAACCAATGGACAATTTTTGGAAAATCTTTTGGTCCTATAAATATCATGCTGACAATCCCAATCAATATCAGTTCTGCCCAAGAAAAATCAAACATGCTTTATATTGCCCCCTCTATTTCCATAATATGCATCATGATTTGGTTTTATATGATTTGTTTAGCAAAGATATTACCACTTATTTATTCATCATTTAAAGAATGGTACGGAATATCTCCAAATAACTCCTCTTTTTTTGGCAAATCATTTAAATCATTTAACCCCAAATAAGTTAAAAATTCTTTGGATGTTTTCCATAAAGTTGGTCGTCCTGGTACAGATTTATGTCCACAAGGTTTGATAAGACCATATTCCAATAAAGTTTCCAAAACAGTTTGGCTTAAACCGACCCCTCGAATTTTTTCGATATCTGTCCGAGTGCAAGGCTGATGATAAGCAACGACGGCCAAAGTTTCCATTGTTGCACGAGATAAACGCTTTGGCCTGGCAATGATTTTTACCAGATATGCCGTCCATTCCTGAGCTGTCCGAAATTGCCATCCACCGGCAACTTTACATAAACGAATGCCACGATACGCATAATCCTCTTGAAGTGAATGAATAATGTCAAGGATGCTAACAGTTGCCTTTCCTTCAGGATTTAAATTTATTGAATTTTTTTCCAGCAAAGATTCAATTGATTGTTCTGAAACAGGTTCCGTTTGCGAAAATATATATGCTTCGATCAACCCTTTTAAATCTTCCAAGTCCGTTTTCATTCCGCTTCCAAATTTTTATGATAGGATTGGCCGTCATTTCGTGATTGCAATCGAATTTGACCAAACTGCTCTTGCTGATCAAGCTTTATTTCACCAAGCTTTGCCAGTTCCAATCCGGCCAGCAACATTCCGCACCAGGCAGCTTTCCATTGTTGCTGTTGTTGGACAGGTGATTGATCCTTTTTATTAACCGCCTCCCAACAGGGTAGAAAAGCATCCAACGCATGCCATCCAGGTACATGATGAGATTTGAGTAAACGTTTCAAACGATTTAGAGCATCTTTGACCGTCCAAAAATGAAACGATCGAATTCGCCACTCCCTTTTTTTATTTTTACGATGGAATATCCGAATATATGCGTCAATAAAACGTGCACTATCCAATATCAATCCAGAGGAATCCACTGAAGTAAGATCTTCATAATATCCCCTGGCAAAAACCTCGCTCCCCAATAAAGGTCGCTCCTGCATCCACAATGCCGCTTTATTGATTTGTTCCAGCCCTTGCAAACGTTCTTGAAGTAAATCAACCGCCTGTTCAGTATCGCCAAAATGATCAGTTTTTTGCGGCAATAACAGACATGATTTCAACCATGCCAACCAACTCGCCATAACCAACCAGTCGGCTGCCAACTCCAATCTTATTTTTTTTGCAGATTCAATAATTTGTAGATATTGCTCAACCAGTGGCAAAATTGATATCTGAGTTAAATCAACTTTTTGGGTTTTAGCCAATTGCAACAACATATCCAACGGCCCTTCAAATCCATCAAGCCGAACAATGAAAGTCTCATCATTCCATGAAGAAGAATGATTTTCCATTTCCGTCTCATGAACAAGATCCGATTGCCGCATTATTATACCAGATTTATGAAAACCAAATTAAAAATTGGCCAACGTGCAAGAAAGACTTTTCGTTTTCAATTGGCTACAAAAACTATTTGCCTGAGTCTTGGAGGTAAAACCCTTAATTCTTATTCGATAAATCGTATTACCCTTAACATTAGCCTTTTGAATGGTGGGAGAATATTGCCCCAATAACTCTGGAGCTTTTTTGCGCATGACCTGCCATTGTTTTTGTGCTGCAGCATTTGACCCTAATGCAGCCAACTGCACAATAAAATGACCATTTCCTACGCGTTTTTCTTCCAATTTTACAGAAGGGACTTTTTTACCGTTATCTTGACGATGATGCCGAATAGGTTTTTTTGAAGGAACAGGCGCAACAGATTTTTCTGCCTCATCCGATTGTTCATCAGAGACATTACCCTCATCTTCCTTTGATTGTGCCTGCTTTTTGTTTTTATTCTCTGGCAAGTCATTACCCATTGATGACGTTGCCGTCGATGGAGCTGCAACCAAAGGTACATTATTGGGAGACGATACTCCATTATCCATAACATTGCCATTCATATTGGTCATTGCGGGAGTCTGATTATTAGAGGCTGTTGAATTGCCTGTTCCATATTGTGCAGCTAATGCCGATGGGTCAGCCTGTTCAGGTCCAGGCGCAAGAACAGGTTTTCCATTCGCTTTCATTTGACCTTCAGCCTTATCCATACCAATAGTTTCTGTGTTGTTTTCCGGTAAAGGTTTTTCCTTGGCAGCAATTTGAGGCGGTTCAAAAACGGGAATACCCTGATGTCCCGTATGAGACATCATCCACCCTCCAATGAAAAGCAATAAAATACCGCCAATTCCCGCTGCGGCATAGGCTAATCGACGTGTCGAGGAATCTCCATGAAATAAATTCTGCATAAATGCGAAACGTGGCTGTCCGCGACGATCATAATCCTCATCATATTCGTCTTCTTCATCGTCTTCTTCATGATAACGTGATGCCATTCTTTCCCTGCCATTTGGATCAGGACGATTTTGACGTGGAGACAATCGTCCATCATCTTCACGGGCAGGATTCATACGCGGGTCTTGTCCACGTATCATATTCTCTCTGCCCTGACCTGAACGAGAGGCTTCCATGGAATCATCATCAAAAAATGATCTTTTTCTAGGGGGTTCAGGTGAATTTTGATCCATCATCTCATTTCCTCAACTGGTTCTATTCCCAAGACCTGCATAGCAGAACGAATTACACTTGCAATAGCTTCAATCAACGCCATTCTGGCCAACGTGCCATGAACATCACCTTTTTGGATAAAGCGTAAAGTCGCATCATCCCGTCCGGCATTCCACAATGCATGAAAATCTGATGCAAGCTCCATCAAATAATAGGCAATACGATGTGGTTCACGCATCAAGGCGGCACTTTCAACTGTACGGGGCCATTGTGCAAGTCGCCGCATAACCGCTAATTCCTCTTCATTTCTGATATTCGACAGATCCGCTTTTGCCAGATCGGAGGCCATTAATCGCTCTTGACCAAAAATCTCTTCAGCAGAACGCAAAACGGAACGGCATCTTGCATGCGCATATTGAACATAAAAAACAGGATTGTCACGGGTTTGAGCAACAACCTGTTCAAGATCGAAATTCATTTGCGCATCAGATTTACGTGTTAACATGGTAAACCGCACCGCGTCTTTTCCAACTTCATCGATCAGATCGCGTAATGTTACAAAAGTGCCTGCCCGTTTGGACATCCTTACAACCTCACCATTACGAACAACTCGAACGATCTGACATAAAATAACTTCAAAATCAGTTGACACATCCACTGGACTTAGAGCTTTTACTGCCGCATTCATACGGGAAACATATCCACCGTGATCTGCACCCCATACATCCAATAGAATCTGATAACCTCTTTTTATTTTATCATAATGATAACCTATATCATTAGCAAAATATGTTGCACTGCCATCAGATTTCCGTAAGGGACGATCCACGTCGTCACCATAAGCCGTTGATTTAAAAAGTGTTTGTGGACGAGCCTCCCAATCATCTGGCAATTTCCCTTTGGGAGGCTCCAGTATACCTGTATACACCAGTCCCTTTTTTTCCAATATCCGAATTGCCTGATCGGCTATACCAGATTCAAGAATTGCACGTTCTGAGATGAATTCTTCCTGCAAAACACCTAAAGCTTTCAGATCTTGACGGATATCATGCATCATGTGAGTCAAAACGCACTGTTTAACTTTTTCAAACCATGCTGGAAACGGTTTTTGTTCTATGCCCTTCAATAATGTCTTACCATATTGCTGAGCAAGATCCTGTCCAACTGGAATAAGATAATCTCCTTGGTATTGTAAACCAGTTGGCATGTACGCCTTGTAACGCTCTTCAAAATCAGTCGGGGAACAATCTCCTTCAAGAACCTGAACATAACGCCAATAGGCTGCCCATGTTAATGCAACAACCTGATTACCTGCATCATTGATATAATATTCCTTGGTAACGTCAAAACCAGCCTTAGCCATCAAATTGGCCAACACATCCCCAACGACCGCGCCACGACAGTGACCTACATGCATTGGTCCTGTCGGATTGGCAGATACATATTCAATGTTGGTTTTGATATTATTTCCAATCTGACTGTTTCCATACGCTTCCTGTATCTGCAAAATCGTTGAAACAAGATTTTGAAAAACAGAAGGGGCCAATTTCAAATTCACAAATCCCGGCCCAGCAGGTTCAGCCTTTTCAATACCAGAAACAAATTGAAGGCGTTCAGCCAATTCCTTGGCAATTTCCTGTGGCCGACGCTTGGCAATTTTTGCCGTAATCAAGGCTGCATTCGTCGCCATATCCCCATGTGAAACATCACGTGTAGGTGTCAATTCAATTCTTTTTATCAAATCTTCTGACAAATCAGGTAAAATTTGTCGCAAGGCCTTTATAACACAATGATAAAAGGAAACATATAAATTCTGCTCAGCCATACAAAAATTATCTTTCTTTATAAACACCTTATCCATACCCAATTATTCAGCAATACTGAAAATAAAATTGACCATACCCTAAACAAGACTTTGAACCATCCAACAAATTATTTAGATTTTTACGACAAAATAGATAAATCGGTCAGTCTTTGATACTCTTCTATTGCATAACGATCTGTCATACCAGCAATATAATCCGTAATAACCCGTAAAATACCTGATTTCTGTTTTCTTTTTCCTGCCTCCAAGGCACGTATTTGCCATTTTTTGGGTAACAAATCAACATTTTCAGATAAAATCTCGAATAAATGCTGAACCAACAATTCCCCCTTTCGACTCATACGATTGACACGCCAATGCGAATATAAATTCTGATACAAGAATTTACGAATTTTTTGATTGCCTTCCATAATTTTAGGACTAAATTGCACGATCCCATATGTACAATTTCTGATATCCTCTGGCGTCTTCGGGTTCAAACCGCTTAAGTTATCAGCAGTCTGTTTTTTCAAATCACGAACCAGACAATCGATAACCCGTCTTATTACTTCATATCTCAAACGCTTTTGAAGACTATCCTTAAATTTACATTGCTCCATTTGTTTTCTTGCTTCATATAAAGCCTCTCCAACAACGGGAAGATCTTCCAAATCTTTAAATTCTATCAATCCCGCACGTAAACCATCATCCAAATCATGGCTATGATAGGCAATATCATCGGAAATTGATGCTATTTGGGCTTCCGCTGATGCATAATTGAACAAATCCAAGGGATATGACCGATTAATCCGTTCTAAATAAGGGTCGGGATTGTCAACCGGCCCATTATGTTTGGCTAATCCCTCTAAACTTTCCCAAGTCAAATTGAGTCCATTAAAGGCAATATATTGTTGCTCCAATAACGTTACCTGTCTTAATGACTGGTCATTATGACTGAAACCGTTATAATCCCGCATCATCTTTGCCAGAGCCCTTTCTCCAGCATGTCCAAAGGGTGAATGTCCCAAATCATGTGCCAGCGCCAAACATTCTGTCAAATCCACATTTAATTTCAAAGCGCGAGCAACAGAACAGGCAATTTGCGCAACCTCTAACGAATGCGTTAAACGAGTTCGAAAAAAATCACCCTCGTGATTGATAAAAACCTGTGTCTTATATTGCAATACACGGAAAGCTGTAGAATGGATTACACGATCCCGATCTCTTTGCCAGGGGTTACGACCTTGTGCCTCCGATTCAGGATAAAATCGTCCCCGAGCTGTTTTTTCCTGAACGGCATAAGGTGCTAGATTCATGATTGCCACGCCTAAATTTATCCAACATAATCAATTTAAATTATCCTGATCATTTATTATTCTAATTATATCATTATAAAATTGTAATAGTATATAGCTCTCAATTTATTTTAAAATACGGCCAAAATTCAATGACTACAATCATATATGTGTTAGATTAAAATACAGCACTTTCGATTTTACATAATTCAATCATCCGGAATTTTACTTTTTTCCAATCACAAAAAATCAAAGCTTAAAGACGAAAAGGATAATCTGTCCACCCTTGCCATCAAGATATAATGAGATTAATTTGACTGGAATTCAATTTGTATCTTTTCATACCAAGGATTATCCTGATGAAGCTTGCTAGCTGGAATGTTAACTCTATTCGCCAAAGACTTTCCCATGTTCAAAAATGGCTTCAAAAAGAACAACCTGACTGGCTCTTTTTACAGGAAATCAAATGCCAGAACGCACAGTTTCCATCGGAAAGTTTTAAAGCCTTAGGCTATCATGTTATCGTACATGGACAAAAAGCCTATAACGGGGTTGCCACCTTAAGCCGCCATCCCTATAAATTGCTTCATACGGATTTACCTGATCTACAGAATACAAAAGACCATGCTCGATATCTCGAGATTGAGAGTCGAGGAATTCATCTCTGCAATCTATATTTGCCAAATGGTAATTCCGGCGGCGAAGAGGGATTTCAATTCAAAATGGATTTTATCAATGCATTAATCAAACATGCCCAATCCTTATTGAACGACAAACAAAACTGTATTTTTGCAGGTGATTTCAACATTTGCCCCACCGACAGTGATTTAACCACCAATATACTTTCTTCCGATGACGCATTGATCCGTCCGGAAAGCCGAAAGGGTTTTTATACGCTTTTATGGTTGGGTCTGTCGGATGCATTTCGCATTCTCCATCCTGATACAATCGAATATAGTTTTTGGGATTACACCAAAGCTGCATGGCAACGAAATGCAGGTCTTCGAATTGACCACGTTCTATTGTCAGCAAAAATAACTGAACAATTAAAAAATTGCTGGATTGATAAAGAGGAACGAGCCAAAACCCAACCTTCTGACCACGCCCCCATTGTCATTGAATTTTGATAAACAATCAACTGTTCTTCAAACAGCCATCCAGCTTGTAGTTGTTCCTTTATAAGGTGTATCAAACTCCCTTATAACCTCGGCAAATTTTTGATGATCCAATAATATACAGGATGGATATTTTGCCTCTCCACGCAAAGCACGATAAAAATGACGGTTCAGTGCACGCGCGAACACTCCTGGGCCTGTCTTGTAGGCAATGAATAAACCCTGATGCAAATAACTATTCCGGTAAAGACTCAACATACATTCTTCTAGAATAGGACTTTTTGCAACAGAACCAAAAAAGTCATTATGAACAACATTATTATGCGTTAAAAAGAATACATGATCATAAATAGCAGGAGTTATTGAGTAAAATTTTTCAACAGATTGAATCTGAATATCAGCATCCAGCCACCAGCCACCATAATAGTTAATAACGTGAACTCTTAAAAAATCCGCCGCTTCAGCTGGATGACGAGCAGAAAGAAAGATTTGCCGTGCTTCAACACCATAATTTTGATATAACCACTCTGTTGCTTCCGCCTTATCAAAAATTTTTAGGTTAAAATGACCAAGTTCTTTTAGAAATTGAAAATTATTACTTATTTCCTCCGGAGGATTCTGATCCCAATATAAAAATAAATTATTGGGAATAACACTAAAATCGGCCCTACCCACTTCTCTATTTTTAATCCCTATCGATGATGCAGGATTAAAGATATTCATCATAATTGTAAGATAGATTGTATCGGCTTCCTCACCGGTATGAAATTCCTCATAACAATTTTGCATAATTTGAATGGCATTAAAAGCATCATTGTTTTCTCTATATTGTTTCCATCCAACCACAAAATTATATAAAGGAATACATAGATTTTTTAACTGTTCAAGTTCTTCCTGCTTTAACGGCAGACTTGCTTTCAGTAAAGCAACCTGACGGGCCATAAGTAAAACATGAGCCAATGGATATTGGGTTGGACTTTTGGAATGGGTATCAAACGCTATTTTATAGAAAAAAGCTGCCTCGGAATAAAAATGATTTGTCGAGAGAATGTTTGCAATATCAAACAAGGGATTTAAATCTTTTGCCCCATGATGTTTGAAAACATCCAAAGCTTGGGGACAAACAGATAAAATCTCCTCATAACCAACATCCAAATTCATATCATCAGTCATAATTTTAACTTTACCTTAATTATATATTCAATTCTAAAATTGCTTAATATTTCAAATATGAGACCACTATTGACTATCAAACTGAACTCCAAGTCCCTTTTTGTTTGTATGCAACTGGATATTGTTCAGTTAATTTGGAAAAAAATGAAGAATCCATAATTTTCAAAGAAGGATATTTCCATTTTCTTTCTTTTATACAACGCGAATAAATTCTATTTAATGCTCTCATAAAAACACCCGGACCTGTTTTATAAGAAATAAATAAACCATCATATTTATAACAATTGTGATAGATAGACAACAAACAATCTTCTAAAAAAACGTTATGCGGTTGGGCTCCAAAAAGATCATTATGAACAAAATTTCCCTCAGTCAGAAAAAAAACCGCATCATAATTTGCCGGAATCATTTCAATAAACTGATTTTCAGAAACAATTTTCAAATCCGCATCTACCCAAAACCCACCCAATAGATTAATGACATGAACGCGCAAAATATCCGCAGCCTCTGCAGGATGTCTGGATTTTAGAAAAAGTTCCCTGGCATCACGCCCGTAATAGCCATATAACCATTCACAAGCCCTATCCCTGTCAAAAACCTCTACTTTAAAATGCTGGAACTTCTGATGATGCTCAATGTTTTCCTTAACATCCTCCGGTAAATTCTGATCCCAGTAAAAAAAAATAGATTGAGGAATCTTATTCTTAACCATTCTCTCAGGGAAAATATCAGATTTCAATGCATCATGAATTAAACCAACATTAATAGCATCAATTTCTTCACCTGTATGAAATTGTTCAAAAGTATGATCAATTTTCTTTATCGCCTGTAAAGCATCAATTTTTCCGCATCTATATTCTTCAACACCCCTAATATAATTCATCAAGGATGGGGAAAGCTCATGCAACCTTTGGCAATCTTTTTCATCCAGAGCTATACCGGCCTTTACCAAACACAACAGTTTAACCTGCAATAATATAGCTTCACGTGGATGTGCTTCGGCTTCTAATTTACGATAATTAATCGCCTCTTGATAAAAAGCTGCTGCCTCTTCTAAAAAACCGTATAAATGTAAGTGATTAGCGATATTAAATGCCGTCATGACATCATTACAGCCATGCTGATTATATAAATTTTCAGTCACTGGGGAACGTGCCGCCAGATCTTTTAAACTTTGTGCTTTCACTTTAACAATACCATCCTTACAGAATACAATTTAGAAAAAATACGAATTATATCTTACTGTTCCTTACTTGTAATAAAATAATGGAAGTTATAAAACATTATTTAATAAAAATATTCTTTGCTTTGCTTTACCACTTTCATATTATAATGCAATTAATTCTTTTTCGAGGCAATCAGGTATTCCAATGCGTAAATTATTTTACCTTTTAACTTTTTTTCCACTCTCAACATTTGCCAATATTTCAACGGCCTCATCCTCCCCCGATCCCAAAACTTATCCTTCCACAATAAAAAATGAGGAAATTCATTCCATCATTAAAGAAAAAGATTTTCATGACTGGAATGTGATTGTCGGTAAAAATCATGCCTCCCTTAACTGGAACAGAAATTCAACTTCCAATTTAAATTTATATATTACACCTTCCGAACACAGAATAACCCTTGATGTAACAGCCAAAAAAAATACTTATCGGGAATTCAAGCTTTCTTATATAACCTGGAACATCAGGGAAGTTTCCGTGACCCTAAACAAGACAAGGGATCATAATGGCTGGGTAACCTATTCTACCGCTATCTACACAGATAACATCACAAAATTCATTAATGCTTTGCAACACAGTTCACCAATGATTTTGAATCTTTCGATTTCAACCTCAATTCCAATTGACATGAATGGTGAACGATCTGCATTGAATTCTTTCATGAATGTAATCAAGGAAAAAAATCTGGAAGCCCCCCCTCCCCTAGTCACAAGAAAAACAAATCCTGAACCTGTTAGCCCTCCTGACGGGATGTCTCCAGATTTAGTGCCTCTTTTTCAACAGGCTGATTATTATGTCAAAAAATGTATTGATCACGCCTCAGAACCATTAAATAGCCCAACCAGAAAATCAGTGTGTACAACACGTAACGATTATTTAAAAAAGATGAAAGATAAAGGCTGGTGCTGGGGAAGCGGTGACCCTGACCAACATGATAAAAATAAAAATTGGCGACTATGCATCATGAGTCCTAAAGGAAGCGTTCCCAAGTTGAAAGAAAAGGTTCAGGAGGATTTGCAAAAGGCTCAATCCATGATGAAGGATCAAATTTAATTTACATAAACCAGAACAAATCATAGTTTTTGCTTTAAACTTCGATTTTAAACCTTTACTCTAGAATTAATTTATGAAGGGCAACGTATTCCATGATTTCTTTATCAAAAACATGTCAATTATTTGTTCTGGGTGTGAGTTTATTTACAACATCCTATTCTGTGACAACATATTCTGAAACTCTGAAAACACGAAAAATAACCCGGCAAACCAGCGAAAACATAAAATTTGGGGAATGGTTATATTATCCCCAATCTAATCCACCGACACTTGCCTGGTGGAATGAGAGAATGTCCCGAGCTGCACCAATCTTATATATTTCCTTTTCAGCTGAAAAAATCACACTCAATGCCGTAACGCCACTTTGGCCAAATACGGGAATTATTTTCTACCTGAATGATAAAACAGAAAAACAGGGCATCAATCTCATTCTTCAGAAAAGAGATCAGGAAAACTGCTATTATTCCGCGACAATAGATTTGGAAAACCGACAAAAATTTGTGAATAATCTTGTTACTGTACGTAAGGCTCGTCTGATCACACCCATTTCATCGCAATCTTTATCCCTGAAACAAGTCAATCAAGCTATGCAGCTTATAATAACAACACATCCAGAGATTAACTTAACCTTACCGAGCACAACCGCTTCGCAATAGTCTAAAGAGATTGTTTTTAATCTTTACCCAAAAAATGCCTTAACGAATTTAACAAAAAGTTGAAAAAAATATTAAAAATCCTTAAATTAAATTCAAATTTATGTGAACAAAAATATTGTTAATATTATTTGTTTTAATCCTCTTAAATGGAGATTTTTATTATGTCCAACTCCAAGAATAACTCCACTCCTGTTGATGCTCCCATTGAAATTGTCGTTGCAGATATCGGAGGGACAAATGCACGTTTTGCAATTGCCAAGATACAAAATGGACAGGTCGTTACCATTGACAGCGAAACCATTTTAAAAACAGCGGATTATGCAACTTTGCAACTTGCATGGGATGCCTTTGGACAAAAGGTTGGCCGTCCTTTGCCTAAACAAGCCTCCATGGCAATTGCCTGTCCGATTCGAGGTGATATTCTCAAATTTTCAAACAGTCCATGGATCATTCGGCCCGCCCTTATTCCCCAACAGCTAAATCTGGAAAAGCTTGTTCTGATAAATGATTTTGAAGCAATTGGACATGCGATCGCCAACTGTCAAGAGGACCATCTTAAACATATTTGTGGCCCAAGAAGAAAAGAAAGTCCTCAAGGAATAACCACAGTTGTCGGTCCTGGAACAGGACTGGGAGTTGCTTCTCTTGCATTCGATACAGACAAATATACCGTTATTCCAAGTGAAGGCGGACATTCCTCTTATGCCCCTTGTGACAATATCGAAATCAGTATTTTAAGATACCTGAAACAACATTATCGCAGGGTTTCCGCAGAACGGATCATTTCTGGTCCCGGATTGGGTAATATCTATGATGCGCTTGGCGCAAATGCCGGACTGCCTGTTACCCATCACAGCGATAGCAATTTATGGGAGGCCGCATTAAAGGGTACCGACCATCTTGCCACGGCTGCACTGGAACGGTTTTGTCTGAATTTGGGAACTTTCTGCTCCGACATGGCTCTGGTACAATTGGCCAACCGTGTTGTAATTAGTGGTGGCATCGGTCTTCTTATAGCCGATTATCTTCCCCATTCGGGTTTTGCAGAACGGTTTGTTGATAAGGGTCGCTTTGAAAGAATGCTGGCTGATATCCCTGTTGAAATTCTGACCTATCCACAACCAGGGCTTTTAGGAGCGGCTGCGGCTTTTGCAGTCCAACATTTAAAATAAGCCTTGTTGATTCTTTCAAAAAATTAGGTAAATTGATTCATTATGAATAGTGAGCCAAAAAAAATAATTTTGAAAGATTCTATAACTCAACGTCGCGACAAGGAAGCCGCGGCGTTACGCGAGAATCTAAAACGCAGAAAAAAGCAACAGCGTGAAAGAAAAGAGCGAGAACCACTGACGTAAAATAATTTTTGTAAAGGTTTGTTTACAAAATACTTGTTTATCATTTCAAATTTATTTAATTAAAACGCAAAGATATTAAGGGTAGGGAGTAGCTTTATGCCAATTATGCCTGATCGCTGGATTAAAGAGATGGCTAAAGAAAAAGGAATGATTGAACCTTTCGCTGATAAACAGCATCGTCAGGGAATAATTTCTTATGGTGTATCATCTTACGGATATGACGCCCGCGTTGCAGACGAGTTCAAAATCTTTACAGATGTCGACAATGCCATTGTAGATCCTAAAAATTTTACGCCAAGCAGCTTTGTAACCCGTAAAACAGATGTATGCGTGATTCCGCCCAACAGCTTTGCTCTGGCCAGAACCGTGGAATATTTTCGTATTCCAAAAGATATCTTGGTCATCTGTCTGGGAAAATCAACATATGCACGCTGTGGCATAATTGTAAATGTCACTCCTCTGGAACCTGAATGGGAGGGGCAGGTTACGATTGAAATCAGTAATACCACTCCCCTTCCTGCCAAAATTTACGCGAATGAAGGAATCTGCCAGCTTCTTTTTCTCAAGGGCAGTGAACCTTGTGAAGTCAGTTATGCCGATAAAAATGGCAAATACATGAAACAGATGGGTGTCGCTACCCCTCGCTTATAAATGAAAAAAAAAGAATGGATCGCTTTTTAATCCGTGGGGGCAGACCCTTATATGGTGATATCGTCATTGGGGGGGCAAAAAACGCAGCTTTGCCAATCATGGCATGCGCCTTGCTTACCCCTGAACCTTTATCACTGCAAAATGTTCCAAGTATTGTTGATATACGTACCATGTGCGCACTTCTGCAACAACATGGTCTCACAATCACTTATAATGACAAGGATCCACATCATATCACTTTTCAAGGGGATATTGCAAACACCGAAGCTCCCTACAATATCGTTTCGAAAATGCGGGCTTCTATCCTTGTTCTAGGGCCCATTCTTGCACGTTGTGGTAAGGCCAAGGTCTCCCTGCCGGGAGGATGTGCAATCGGAACCCGTCCTGTTAATCTTCATCTGGATGCACTCAAAGCCTTGGGCGCTGAAATCGAAATTGATCAGGGATATGTTATTGCAACTGCACCCAAGGGATTACGTGGTGGTCGCTTTGTATTTCCATTTGTTTCTGTTGGCGCTACAGAAAATACAATCATGGCTGCCTGCCTTGCCAAAGGCAGAACGGAACTGCTGAATGCAGCCCGTGAACCTGAAATCTGCGATCTTATCGACTGCTTGATCGCGATGGGTGCAAAAATAGAGGGTAAAGGAACAAGTCATCTGATCATTGATGGCGTGGATCATTTACATGGCGCGGAACATTCCATCCTGTTTGATCGAATTGAATGCGGTACCTATGCCTGTGCAGCCGGTATTACAGGTGGAGAACTGCGCCTGATCGGAGCCGACATTCATGCCATGGGATCTGTTATTCATGCGTTGGAAGAGGCTGGGGTAGAAGTGTTTCCGGAAAAAAACGCCATTCTTGTCCGGCGCACGGGTGATTTAAGAGGCATTGATATCATGACAGAACCCTATCCAGGTTTTCCGACGGATATGCAGGCCCAATTCATGGCCCTTCTTTCAATTTCTGAAGGAGCGAGCATGATTACGGAAACAATTTTTGAAAACCGTTTCATGCATGTCCCAGAACTGAACCGTATGGGTGCAAGAATCAATGTTCATGGTTCTTCAGCAATTATTCGTGGTGTTCATTCCCTATCCGGCGCGCCTGTTATGGCAACGGATCTACGGGCTTCGTTTTCGTTAATCCTAGCCGGTCTGGCCGCAGCCGGAGAAACAAGCCTGAACAGGATTTATCATCTAGACCGCGGTTATGAAGCAGTTGATCAAAAACTGTCTGCCTGCGGTGCTCAAATTGAAAGAATCAAGACTAAATAATATTTTCATTCCTCATAGAAGAGAACTTGTTTTATACCAATGATCTGATTATAGTTAAACCTTAAATTATTTAACAATTTTATTATAATCAGATCCACTTTTGCTTACACTTTAAATGTCTGTACCTGGCGTGAAATCAAACCCTCTTATTTTAGCCCTTCCTAAAGGAAGGATACTAAAGGATTGTCTCCCTCTTCTTGAAACAGCCAATATTATACCAGAACCCGCTTTCTTTGATAAAGACAGCCGCCTTCTTCGCTTTAAGACAAATGACCCTGGGCTTGACATTATCCGCGTCCGTTCTTTCGATGTCGCAACATTTGTAGCTTTTGGCACGGCTTCTCTGGGGGTTTGTGGTTCCGATGTCCTGATGGAATTTGATTATTCGGATATTTATGCGCCTCTTGATCTCAATATAGGACGCTGTCGTTTATCTATCGCGCAATTAGCGGATACAAAAAATAAAAATCTGGAAGACCCTGCGCGTTGGTCACAGATAAGTGTTGCAACCAAATATCCGAATATCACCCAACGTTATTTTGCCAGTAAAGGCGTGCAAGCGGATATCATTAATTTGCATGGTGCCATGGAACTTGCGCCTGTCTTGAAATTATCCAGCTTGATTGTGGATCTTGTCGATACAGGATCAACCCTAAGGGCCAATGGTCTACAGGAAATTAAAACGATTACACAAATCTCCAGCCGTCTCATCATCAATCGCACCGCCTTAAAAACACAATCTGCCCACGTTAATGCATTAATTGAACGGTTTCGCCAACTTGTCACCCTTCCAAACAATGAAGATATATCATGAAAATCATATCAACAAATCAACCGGATTTTAAAACATTTTTCTGTAATCTTCTTGCCGCGCGAACAGCAGACACTTCACAAGCAACAAAACCCGTAACAGAGATTCTACAGGCTGTAAAAAATGATGGCGATGATGCACTTTGTGAATATACCAAACGCTTTGACCGTTTGTTACTGTCTCCTACGGAATTACGGATCACAGAACAGGAAATAAAGCAAGCCTGCAAGAAAATTGATCCGGAATTGCTTGATGCACTTGATCTAGCCGCCCAACGAATTCAAAAATTCCATGAAAAACAATTGCCTCCCGATCTTGATTACCGGGATGATTGTGGATTTAATCTTGGGTATCGCTGGAATGCCATGGATTCCGCCGGATTATATGTTCCAGGAGGTACCGCTGCCTATCCTTCATCCGTTTTAATGAATGCTATCCCGGCCAAGGTTGCTGGAGTCAAACGGTTGGCAATGTGTGTCCCGACCCCGGATGGCCATTTAAACCCTCTCGTCTTGGCTGCGGCTTATAGGGCAGGTGTTACCGAAATTTACCGTGTTGGTGGAGCACAAGCCATTGCCGCCCTGACCTTCGGGACACAAACCATTGAATCCGTTGACTATATTGTTGGTCCTGGCAATGCCTATGTCGCCGAAGCAAAAAGACAGGTTTTCGGTTTGGTCGGAATTGATAGCGTCGCAGGCCCCTCCGAGGTTGTGGTTGTTGCTGACCGGCATAATAATCCAACGCATATCGCCCTGGATCTTTTGGCACAAGCGGAACATGATACCATGGCACAATCAATCTTTATTACTGATAATGAGGAATTTGCCCATCAAGTTTCGCTAGCTGTTAATGAACAATTGAAAAGTCTTTCACGAAAAGAAATAGCGGAAACAAGCTGGAAAAATCATGGTGCTATTCTTGTTGTGAAATCCTGGGAAGAAGCCATTCCTCTTATCAACCGGATTGCCCCTGAACATCTGGAGCTCATGCTTGAAAATCCAGATGACCTATTCAGCAAAATCAAACATGCCGGCACGATATTCATTGGAAAATGGTGTCCTGAGGCAATTGGAGATTATGTTGGCGGTCCCAATCATGTTTTGCCAACCAGTCGTACTGCACGTTTTTCATCCGGATTATCGGTTTTTAATTTTCTTAAACGAACGACTTTCCTTAAAAGCGATGAAAAGGGTATTGAAAAAGTGGGACCTGCTGCAGTGGCGATAGCAAAAACTGAGGGTTTAACCGCACATGCTTTAAGTATTTCCTCCCGTTTGGACAGTTTGCATAAATAAAACTGGACATTTTTCAATATTCATCGTTATGGTAAGAACAAAATTAATTGTTTTAACTTGAAGGATATATATACTAAAAATGTCTAAAGAAGATATGATCGAATTCAACGGAACTGTTACTGAACTTTTGCCGAACGCAATGTTTCGTGTAAAATTGGATAATGAACATGTTATTTTGGCCCACACCAGCGGTAAAATGCGCAAGAACCGTATTCGTGTTTTGGCGGGTGATCGCGTAAGCGTTGAAATGACCCCTTATGATTTAACCAAAGGTCGCATCACGTTCCGCTTTAAATAATAATGCATCATTCCTCTTTCTTGATGGAAAATTCTGATTTTCCAATTACACTGGCCTCCGCATCACCAAGACGTTTACAACTGCTTGAACAAATCGGCATTAATCCTGAAAAAATCGTTCATCCTCGAATTAATGAAACGCCCCAAAAAAAAGAATTGCCCAGACAGTATGTTCAGCGCCTTGCACAGGAAAAACTATCGGCTGGCAGGGAACTCTCTCTTGAATCACCCATGATTTTAGCCGCTGATACGGTTGCGGCAGCAGGACGACGTATTTTAAATAAAACGAAAGATGTAAAAATCGCGGAAAAACAATTACGTTTACTGTCTGGTCGAAGACATAGAGTTTATACAGCTGTTATATTGTATAATGCAAAGACACAACGGATCTCCTCACGTCTTGTCTGTACTATCGTGCATTTTTCACGATTGACTGATAAACAACTCTTTTCTTATTTAGAAACCGATGAATGGAAAGACAAGGCTGGATCCTATGCCATTCAGGGTTATGCCGCCAGTTTTATCAAATCCATAAATGGGAGCTACAGTAATGTTGTCGGTCTTCCATTATTTGAGACGGCCCAGCTTATACGCGGTCAAGGATTAATCCCCTGATGCCTCAAATCTGGGTTATTTCAGCGCCTGGTCTAATACATATTGCCGTTACCCATCATGACACTCTCTTAGATTATGCCTTATGGTATCCTGGATTTCCTGATGGTTTCGGGGACATTTACTATGGTCGGGTTACCGCCCATTTACCTGCATTAGGTGGAGCCTTTATTCTTCTGGGTAAAAACATATCCGGTTTTTTGCCTGATAATGCAGGTGCCAAAAATCTGCACAATGGCGATAAAATAATTGTCAAAGTCTCACGAAGTGCCCAAAATGGAAAAAATGTCCGTTTGGATACCAAAAACCTATCCATCAATATCCAGAAAAGCACTGAAATACATCTGATCCAACAAGGACCGTCTCCTTTAGAAGATCTTTCAAGATTTTGGGGGAATTCACCAATCATAATTGATGATCCGCACCTTATTCATATCATACCAAGTTCGTTGCATAATCGTGTTCAAATTGCGCAGACCTCCTGTCCAAGCATTATATCGGAACAGATTGAGGCATTAATGGAATCATCCGTTAAATTACCAAAAGGAATTCAAGCATCAATTACCCCGACCCCGGCTCTCGTCGCTATTGATATGGATAGTGTAAGCCATAGCCAAGAAAATCAAACAAAAATAAAGGCGCAATTTGACGCAAACCGTATCGCTTTGCCACCATTATTGCATCAAATAAAATTGCGTAATCTATCAGGTGCAATTTTTATTGATCTAATAGGTCTGCCAATCAAAAAAAGACGTTTATTACAACAGGACATCAATGACGCATTGGCCAATGATCCGTTATCCCCCCGATTATTGGGATTTACGCACCTGGGATTGGCCGAAATCGTTCGAATGAGAAAACGCCCACCCCTTCATGAACTATTAACCTCGGATCACGGAAAAGCTGTTAAGATCCTTGCGAAGGTCATGCTGGAATTCAATTCTGTCAATCACCATTACCGTTATCATCTTTTAAAATTGAAACTTCATCCCCATTTATATCAGGCATTACTAAAGGATGAATATGCCATTAAAGATTTTGAACGACGATGTTCTATATCGCTACAACTAAAAGCGGATTTAACGTTTAAACCTCAAGAATGGGATTTTTCTTATGAATAAACCTGCGTTACATTGTCCTATCTGTAAAAAACCGGCCCAAGAAAAATTCAAACCATTTTGTTCTAAACGATGCGCCGATATTGATCTAGGTCGTTGGTTTTACGAGGATTATCGCATTGCATCCCTTCCACAAAATGAAGAGGAAGAAAAAGAATTGCTAAATTCCATAAAAGAAAGACTTGATCCTGATCCCAATGTAGGGTAAATGCTTTGTATACATTGATTCGCGTCAAATACCGAAAGCGAATATCAAGATGCCCAAGTAGCTCAGTCGGTAGAGCAAGCGACTGAAAATCGCTGTGTCGGTGGTTCGATTCCGCCCTTGGGCACCATAAAAATTAATTATATATAAATATATTATTTAGTAGTTTGCAGTGATTTGCCACAAAACACTAATCTCTCTTCAAT
>NZ_JAXOQA010000027.1:0-24419 GCF_047307945.1 Commensalibacter sp. A3DC
TTTTTTAAATATAGGGCCATATTCATGACAATATTAGTTACAGGTGGTTGCGGTTATATTGGAAGCCATACTTGTATTCAACTAATAAAAGAAGGTATTGATCCAGTTATCATTGACAATCTTTATAACGGCAAGGAAATCGTTCTTGATCGCATTAAAAAGATTACTGGAAAACGACCAAGATTTTATCAAGGGGATATTAGAAACAAAGATCTTTTAGACACCATATTCAAAGAAAACAATATAAAGGGAGTTATTCATTTTGCAGGACTGAAAGCCGTTGGTGAATCGGTACGCAAACCATTGGAATATTATGATGTCAATGTTTATGGTACTATCAATTTGCTTGATGCGATGAAAAAGGCCAACGTCAAAAAATTTATTTTCAGTTCATCCGCAACTGTTTACGGAACCCAGCCGATTATTCCATATATCGAAACCATGGAAACCGGGGAGCCAACCCAACCATACGGTCGCAGCAAGCTCTTCATTGAGAAAATTCTTCAGGATCTATCAATCGCGGACCAGGACTGGTCAATTACAATATTAAGATATTTCAATCCCGTAGGAGCGCATCCATCAGGATTGATTGGCGAGGATCCCCAGGGTATTCCCAATAATCTCATGCCTTATATCACTCAGGTAGCTATTGGAAAATTGGCCTCCCTTGCAGTATTCGGCAATGATTATGAAACCAGAGATGGAACGTGCATCAGGGATTTTATTCATGTTATGGATTTGGCTGATGGACACTTGGCCGCACTCAACTATAATGACACCCAATCAGGAGTGAATATTTTCAATTTGGGTTCCGGTCAGGGAAATAGTGTACTGGAGGTCATAGCCACTTTTGAAAATGTGTTCAGAAAAAAATTGCCATATCATTTTGCCCCACGCCGTGATGGAGATCTACCGGCATATTGGGCTAATGCTGATCGTGCCAAAAAATTATTGAATTGGGAAACGAGATTGAATCTGCATGATATGGTACAGGATTCTTGGAACTGGCAAAGTAAAAATCCCAACGGTTTTGAAGGATAGCTTTTAAATTAGCAATATATTGATCAAATTATCACAATCTGTAAAACATTGATTGTGATAATTCATTCAACCTTTTAAATGACAGATCAATTGTGCAGAAGCCAAAGAATGATGATGCACGTTAAAACCGACGAAAGCTGGGGTTGAGGAAGGTGTCACATCTATTCTTGCTATATTCAATGCATGAATCGTAATTATATAACAATGCGGTTTTCCAGGTGGTGGTGCTCCACCCCCGTATTCCTTTTGACCAAAATCATTTCGAATCTCGATTGCACCTTCAGGCAGCAATTTATTGGAGGAAGCCCCTTCAACCAGATGTGTTATGTTGGGTGATATATTGACAACAACCCAATGCCACCATCCAGATCCGGTTGAAGCATCAGGATCGTACATGGTTATAACAAAGCTTTTTGTATTATCTGGAGCATCCTCCCAAAATAAAGAGGGGGAAAGATTACCTCCATTCTGTCCCATGCCATGATAACGTTGGGCATTGGGCATTTCATCACCTTCTTTATAGGAATGGCTCCAAATTCGGAAAACCATATCAATCTCCTTAAATATGTCATTATATGACAGTTATATTTTATTTTTCTAAGGCTGTATATGGTTTTAATTTTGCAGAGATTACAAATAATTTGATATTACATGCAAATTCTTCTCATTTTTTATTTCATAAATCCTGGAAAATGAAATTGAATATCAAAAATTGTCAATATTTGCCGCCACTCTTTCTTCAAAATTTTTTCTTGCCCTGGGCAAGTCTTTATTTATTAAGGAAAACACATTTTTCTCTAGAAAATAACGGGATAATTTCAAACCATTCATCCAATCTTTCAGATTGCCATTTTCTTCCTCATTCAGAAAAAAAGATGGAAAAGGGAATAACTTTGGTTTCCACTTTCCTGCCATAACTTCCGTAACCACTTTTCCCGTACGTGGAGACACAAAAAAAGATTGACACTTGTCAGATTCATAACAGATTGATATATCCAACGCATACCCCAGTGCCGCAAGAAAATTTAATTCCCATCGTAATAGCCGAGGAACAATTTCTTTATTTGAATCTGTAGGGTTTTCCGCGACAAAATCAAGATATTGAAAAGATGATTTTGCAATATATTCCACCGGTTGACGCTCGAGTAATCCACTTTCGGCTACAGCACATAAGGACAGCATGGCTGAAAATGCCAATGGACAAGGCGATAGAATTGCAAAATTCGAACGTATCAATTCGCCCTTGAAATATCCCAACTGATCTGATAGTTTCGCTGACCAATCGACATTGACAAAATTTCCCGTCTGCCAAATGGAAATTTGACGACGGGAAATCATACCCTTGACAAGCCCCCTGAATAATCCCTGCTCTAGCGAAAGAACAGACACTATTCCATCAGTTTCTCCATAGGGGCGTGTATTCAAAACAATAACCGGGGAAGACCATTCCCGCATTCTATCTCCCCCACCCTGTTAATTGTAATCAACCCTTGGCAGCTTGGGCAACTTCAGCAGCAAAATCGCTTTCTTCTTTTTCAATGCCTTCACCCAGATGGAAACGTTCAAAGGCAACAAGTTTTGCTCCATTTTTGTCAACAACAGCCTTGACTTTGCTTTCACCATCATGAATCCAGGTTTGTTCCAAAAGAACAACTTCTTCATAGAATTTACGTAAGCGACCCTCAACCATTTTTTCAATGATATTGTCCGGTTTACCTGATGCACGCGCCTGTTCAATAAAAATGCTTTTTTCACGTTCAACAGCGGCAGGATCAATTTCTTCAACACTTAATGCAATTGGACGTACAGCGGCTACCTGCATACCAATTTTACGACCGAGGTCCTCAATTTCATCAGATGCTTCAGGTGCCTCCAAAGCAACCAGTACACCAATTTTTCCTAAACCTGGACGCAAGGCGGAATGAACATAGCTTGCTACAACACCAGAAGAAACTTCAAAAACACGCACACGTCGAATGGTCATGTTTTCACCAATTGTGGCAATCAAGTTGGTTAGATTTTCTGCAACAGTTTTTCCATTTTCCATTGTGGCATTTTTCAAGGCCTCGACATCTTCACCCACTGTCAATGCAACTTTGGCGACATCCTCAACAAATTGTTGAAACTGTTCATTTCTGGCGACAAAATCGGTTTCAGCATTAATTTCGACCATGGCGGCCTTGTTACCCGCTGTCGCAATTCCTACCAATCCCTCAGCAGCCACACGGCCGGATTTTTTTGCAGCAGTAGCCAATCCCTTTTTACGTAACCAATCAATAGCTTCCTCGATATTGCCAGCTGTCTGATTAAGCGCCTTTTTGCAATCCATCATGCCGGCACCGGTTTTTTCACGTAATTCTTTTACTAATGCAGCTGTAATCTCTGCCATCATTTTTCCCTTTTCTTAACACACGAACGTCTCGATCAATATCGAGACGTTATGCTTGTATCATTTAATATAAATTGATTTTTTGACGAATTTCATATTGAATCGTCAACAATCAGAAAACTTATTGGCAATTAAGCTGGAACGTCTGGTGTCTCTTGTACAGAAACAGATTCCATAATAATTTCAGGAGGCAACTCCTCTGCCGCACCAATATCTTCACCTGCGGCACCTAATTCCTTGGAAATACCATCCAACACAGCACCGGCAACCAAATCACAATATAAATTGATTGAACGTAATGCATCATCATTTCCTGGAATTGGATAGGTAATCCCATCAGGATCTGAATTGCTATCCAGGACAGCTACAACAGGAATACCCAATTTGTTAGCTTCCTGTACAGCCAATTTTTCCTTATTCGTATCAATGATAAAGAGTATGTCCGGCAAACCACCCATTTCCTTGATACCGCCAAGTGAACGTTCCAATTTATCACGTTCACGAGTCAACTGAAGAATCTCTTTCTTGGTCAACCCAATTGTATCGCCATCAAGCGTTTCTTCGATCTGGCGTAAACGCTTGATAGAATTGGTAATGGTCTTCCAGTTTGTCAGCATACCCCCTAGCCAACGGTGATTGACATAGTACTGCCCACAACGTTTGGCTGTTTCCGCAACAATCTCAGAAGCTGTACGTTTTGTGCCAACAAACAATACTCTTCCACCATTGGCAACTGTATCACGAACGGCATGCAATGCGCGATCCAGCATAGGAACCGTTTGTTGAAGATCAATAATATGAACCTGGTTACGGACACCAAATAAGAAAGGTGCCATTTTAGGGTTCCAGCGACGTGTATGATGTCCGAAATGAACACCCGCTTCCAATAACTGACGCAAAGTAAAATCTGGCATTGCCATAAATATTATCCTTATAACTGGTTAAACCTCCGTAAAGTACCGATTACCTTTTTCAAGCACCAGCGGTCGAACCTTTACGTGTGAATTGTCGAACAATTTCGATCATATCGTATATGATAGATTTTTGATAAAAATTCAAGTGAATCTTTAATAAAGAAACATATGCAAAAATATTGATCTTTATGAAAACATTTTTTAAATTTCTTTATTCTTGATTGTCAAAAAAAATAATGAATAATTAGTGTAAAATAAATGACTTCATTATCATTTAGTCTTATGCGTAAAATCATCCAATATAAATAATCATTATCTATTATTTTGAAACTCCTTGATTATTTCTAATAATTTCAATCCATAATGTTCCAATTTCATATTCCCTACACCTTTTATATCCTTAAAATCTTTCAAGGTTTGGGGATTACAAAGAGCTACCTCCCTTAACACCGAATCATGAAAAATGATATAGGGAGGAACCTGTTGTTTACGCGCCTCATCTGATCGCCATTTTTTTAATTCATCAAATAATTTATGCCGGTTTTGTGTTATTAGCAATGTATCGTCTGTATTTTGACATTTATATATTTCAGATTTTTCAATATCTTCACGCAGAAATAAACTCTTTTTCCCCCTTAACAACGGACGGGCTTTTTCCTGGTTTAGAAACAAATTTGAAAATTCCTCTCCCTGACGCAAAACATCTCGGGCCATCAATTGGTGAATAACAGAACGCCAAAAATTGTGTGATTTATCTTTCCCAATACCAAATAAAGAAAGTCGATCATGCTGGAAATTTTCAACTTGAATATTATATTTGCCTCGCAATACATTAATAATATGCATTGCTCCAAAACGTTGTCCGGTGCGGTATACTGCAGAAATCACTTTCTGAGCCGCTATAGTTCCATTTAACAGTCTTACAGGATTTTTACAATTATCACAGTGATTACAAGACTTATCCAGGTTTTCTCCAAAACAATGCAACAAAAGTTTTGTTCGGCATTCAGCCGTTTCAGATAATGCCACCATCATATCAAGTCTTGAACACGCGATTTTCTTCTGTTCATCTGTAATCGCAGAATGTTCAAGAAAATATCGCGCCTTAGCAACATCAGCACCATTATAGAATAAAACGGTTTCGGCAAGGTCACCATCCCGTCCAGCTCGACCTATTTGTTGATAATAATCTTCTGGTCCCCTGGGCATATCCAAATGTACAACCAATCTGACATCCGGACGATCGATTCCCATTCCAAAAGCAACCGTCGCAACGATAATTAAAGGCTCTCCTGATCGAAACCTTAATAGGATACCCCTTTTTTCAAGTGCGGATAAACCGGCATGATAAGCCAAAGCGGTAAAACCATAACGAACAAGATTATGAGCTATCCGTTCAGATTTATTACGACTTCCACAATACACGATACAAGCCGCATCCCGATATTTTTTCAATAATTCCCTTAGCTGTTTGGATTCGGTATTTTTTTGTATTACACGTATAAATAAATTAGACCGATGAAAACTGGATCGCAAAATCTTGGCTTCAGGCATATCCAAAGCCTGAATGATATCCTTTTGCGTGACTGGATCAGCTGTTGCTGTAAGGGCAATTCTTGGAACATAGGGAAATATCCGAGGTAAATCACATAAAAGGCGATATTCCGGACGAAAATCATGCCCCCATACGGATATACAATGGGCTTCATCAATTGCAATCATGGAAATTTGAATTTTTTCCAAAAATTTCAATGTATCGTTATGGAGCAAGCGTTCTGGGGAAACATATAAGAGCTTGAGTTTTTTTGAAGCAATATCATGACGGATATTGTATGCTTCCTCATTTTCCAATTCTGAGTGTAATGCACCTGCACTTATACCTAATTGCCTTAAAGCTGCTACCTGATCATCCATCAATGCAATTAATGGTGAAATAACCAAGCCCATTCCAGGACGACACAAAGCCGGGATTTGATAACAGATACTTTTACCTCCCCCGGTGGGCATCAATAACAAAACATCCTGATTTTGCATTACAAGATCAATCGCCTGTTTTTGCAAACCACGAAAACACTGATACCCAAAAACTGTTTCTAGTATTTTTTGGGGGTCTCTCTCATCATGTAATCTAACTTTATCAAACAAGTTAAAAAAGATTATCCAGATAGAATTTATTGAACTATAATTTCCACACGTCTTGCCGCCACTTGACTTTTACGATTTTCTGGCGGACGGGGAATATCATGAACACGGTTTGACAGAACTCCATCATCCACAACCTTTTGTGCAACAATTTTGGCACGCTGAATTGCCATCATTTCATCTTTGGATAAATCGCCATAAATTGCTGCATAACCTTTGACATAAACCTGTTTTTCAGGAAATTTTTTCGCATAAGTAGCAGCTTGAGAAATGGTTTTGTTAGCCGAATCATCCAGATCCGTGGAAGCAAATGGAAAAAATACAACATAGGTTCTGTCATTCTTTTGCGTTAAAGAACCGGATTGGGAACATGCCCCCAACAAAATGGATGCTAGTAAAACAGGAACAAATCGACGCATTTAATTACTTTCTTTCAAGGCAACATTTTCAAATCAATATATAATATCAACAAGTAATAAAATATATAATTTTCTTTTATTCCGCAACTAGTTGTCCATTAGATAACCGCCATACCTCATCTATGTTTTCAACACCCGTTAAACGGTGCATTATCAAAATCACCGTTCGGTTGCCTGTTATCTGATTTAGGGTTTGAAAAAACGCTTTTTCAGTATCGCCATCTAATCCTGATGTTGGTTCATCCAAAAGTAAAATCGGGGCTTTTAGTAACAATGTACGTGCCAATGCAATCCTTCTTCCCTGTCCTCCGGAAACCTTTACACCACCCTCTCCAAGCCAGGTATCCAGTCCATCCGGCATCTCACGAACAACATTTGCCACTGCAGCATCAGAAAGGGCTTGCCACAAATCTTCCTCTGTCGCATCAGGGTTTCCAAGCAAAAGATTCTGACGAATTGTATCATCAAATAAATGGGTGTTTTGAGAAAGCCATGCTATTCGTTTGCGGACTGATTCATTATCAAACCAGTCAAGATTTTGATCAGCCAATGTTATTGAGCCCTTTATTGGCTGAATGACCTTTAATAACAAGGCCGCCAGAGTGGATTTTCCCACACCGGATGATCCTATAATGGCAATTTTTTTTCCTTGTGCAATCGTCAGGTTCAGATTCCGATAAAGCCATGGTTGTGACTCTCCCCAACGAAACGATACATCCCGAAACTTGATATCCCCGGTTTCAGGTGCAACTTTACCAGATTTAGAATTGTCTTCAACTTTTTTATTGTCATTAATATTCACAACTCTTATGGCGGCATTGACGATTTGACCTGCCAAACCTCCTGCCTTGCTCAAAGGAACGACCAATTCAAATGCTGTAATAGTCAGAAAAAGACAGAAAACCGTGTGAAAAGCGTTCAATCCATGAAAACCAATGTTCAATCCGCTCATCAATACAAATAAAACAGCAACTTGACCAAAAAAATATGCGATGACTCCTATTAACGCTACTTCCCTTGCCTGAATATATTGTTGATCAAAAAATTCATTCTCGTTTTTTTTGATTAGTATGGAAACTCGATGTTCTGCTCCAAAGGCTCTTATTTCCCTTAAACCATGAATAAAATCCAGAACTGTTATTCTCAGCTGTGCCGTACCCTGAACAAGTTTTTTCCCTCTTTTCCGGGTTATGAAGCCCGCACCAAATGGGCATAAAAATGCAGAAATTCCATAACAAATCACGATAGATACAGCCAATGCCAAATTATAGTGGGCTATGACTGTAAAAAGCACAAAAAATGTCAATATGGAACCGAAAAACGGTAAAATAAGACGCAAATATAATCCGTCCAATGTTTCAATATCAGAAACCAATCGGGATAATATATCCCCACTATGACGGAAACCCAATCCTGCCGCACTCCCCATAGCAAGTGTACGGAAAAACCATATCCTTAAGTCTGCTAAAGCATGAAACATGGCATTATGGGTAAACAATCTTTCCACATATCGCATAATCATGCGGGAAACCCCGACCATTTTTAAAAACAGCGAGCTGGTTATGATCGCACCCATAGCTGTCAAGGCAACCTTGCCCCCGGCAAAGCTCATTAAAGCCAATCCCAATAATACGGCTATCAAGGAGATAAAAATTCCAAAAAGTAAAGCGGGCAACCGTTTATACCATATCGAAAATATTGTTTTAAACGCTGCCGTCACGGAGGATTTTTCAGATCTGGTAATATCTTGAATATTTTGCATATTATCCTTCCTTCTGACAGGAAATTATAAATCCATGATTTAAATTGATGTGTATACCAGGCAATTTTTGCCCCTGTTCCGAATGGGTGGCCATAATGACTGTTCTATTTTCAGTCAGTTTCAACAATTGATTGAAGATATCCCTCTCCGTTTCGGGATCAAGATGAGCTGTAGGTTCGTCAAGCAATAATAATGGAGCGTTTTTCAGATATGCTCGTGCAATAGCAATTCTTTGGGCCTGACCACCCGATAATCCATAACCGTTTTCACCAATTACCGTATCAAGCCCATGCGGTAAATCTAACAAATATCGATCTATCGCCGCCGCTTCAATGGCTTGTTGAAATTCTTGCTCGGTTGCGGAGGGTCTGGCAAACATAATATTCTCACGAATAGTACCGCAAAAAATCACAGGTTTTTGTCCGATCCATGCCATTAATTTTGACAATGAAGCAGCCGAATATTCGGTGATATCCAATCCATTTACCAAAACCTGCCCCTCATTCGGCTTTATAAATCCGAGAATCATTTCGATAATGGTTGATTTTCCTGCACCAGACTGACCTATCAATAAAGCTCTTTCCCCTGCCTTGATGTCGAAATTCAGGGAATGTAATATACGACCTCTTTGAGCGTCCCAATGATAGGAAACATTTTTAAAGCTTATTTCCACTTTATCATTGAAAGGAATATCCTTTACATTGGTTGAAAATTCATTTTTGACAGGCAATTCAACGATAGATGCAGCCGTTCCGCCAAGTCGTGCCCTGTCCTGATAGGCCAGAGCCAAACTGCGTAGAGGACCAAAAAACTCCGGAATAATCAATAAAGTAAAGAGAATATGCGTGACAGGAATAGATTGTATTGAATGAATTTGGACAAATTGACTTCCATCCATCAACACTACCAGAATAATCGCGATAATCATCGCACAATCAATAGAGGCAGACGACAAGAATGCAACCCGTAATATTTTCATCGTTCTCTTACGCAATTCATCTGCTGATAATGCAAGTCTATTGGCCATGTCATCTGATCGACCAGCCAATACAATCGTTGCAATTCCTCTTACTCTATCAAGAAATTGAGCCTGCAAACGGGTCATTGCCAAAAATTGCTTTCTTGCAGCCATGGCTGCTCCAATTCCAAAAATTGCCTGTGCAATAGGAACCATCAAACCACATAAACCCATAATCAACGCTGACCATGGTTGAACCAAATACACGAAAAAAAGAATAAGTAGTGGTGAGGCAATCCATAAAACCGATGCCGGCAACCATCGTGAAAAATAACCATCCAAAGATTCAACCTGATCAACCGCCAATGCTGTCAAAGCGCCACTTGATTGTCGCCTTAATATCGAAGGACCGATTTGCATAATATGATTGATAATCAAATTACGTAGGCGATGCCGTGCTTTAAGACCGATTTTGATCGTAAAGTCACCTTCCAAAAAAAATACGCATCCTTTGAGAAGCGATAGTAACAGATAAAATAATATCAGTATTGAAATTGGAAATTGTATTGGTATGGATGGAACCAAGATTTTTCCGATAATTTCAGCAATCACCCATGCCATACCGACAGCAATCAAGCTTGAAAGCAATCCTAAAATTACAAGAGGGAAAATTGCCTTTTTGCCAATTTTCGTTTGTAATCTTGTCCAGTTTTTAATTTTTGTTTTTTTATCAGGCATATAATCCACTCTTTATCACGATAAAAAGATGCATTGGCAATTCAATCTGGGTAATTTACAATTTAAAAAGTAAAATAAAAAAATTATCAGATTATTCAAAATTTCAGTAATTTTATTTATTCCCAAATTTTTAAAAACAAAATCAATTTATTTTCAAAATTTTGTCTATTTAATAAAAATATTTACATCTTCATATTTAATAAATATGTTCTAATATACAAATTTTCTTATATAGCAAACACTCTGTTAACCACATTATCTCATTATATGTCATCTCCACTTTTGCTTATACAAAATCTCTCTTACAGTTTTGGAGGTCACCCCCTTTTTACCGACCTGAATTTCAATATTGCAAATAATGAAAAATTATGTCTGGTCGGTAGAAATGGATCAGGGAAATCCACCTTATTCAAAATTATAATGGGATTGCAAAATAGAGATTCAGGAAATCTTTTTATACAGCCTGGCACTACCATTCAATGCCTATCCCAAGAACCTGATCTTTCTTATTTCACAAAAACCATTGATTATGTTTGTTCAGAATTACCCAGTCCGGATGATCATTTTCGTGGGCGAATTCTGCTTGAGGCACTGGGATTAACTGGTAATGAAAATCCTGCACATCTATCAGGGGGTGAAACAAGACGCTGTGCACTGGCCAAGGTTTTAGCTCCAAGACCAGATCTATTACTGTTGGATGAACCCACAAATCATCTGGATCTTCCAACAATAGAATGGCTGGAATCTGAATTAAAATCTTTATCTTCTGCGGTTTTAGTGATCAGCCATGACCGTCGATTTCTGGATAATATGGCAAAAGGCATTATCTGGCTGGATAGAGGACAGGCAAGGCAACTTTCCATGAGATTTTCCGAATTTGAATTATGGAGGGAGAATTTTTTCGAACAGGAAGCACTGGAGTATCATAAGTTAAACCGTCAAATTGCAAGAGAGGAGGATTGGGTGCGTTACGGCGTTACCGCCCGACGCAAACGTAATGTTAGACGAATGGCGGAACTTTCAGAACTTCGTCTAAAAAGAAAAAACCATATACAGAATCCTTCCTTGGACACCCTACAATCAAGTGATGCAGAAAATTCCGGTAAAATTGTCATAGATGCAAAAAACGTAACCAAATCCTATAATTCAAGAACAATCATAAATAATTTAAATTTACGTATTGTACGTGGAGATCGGCTTGGCATTATTGGTTCAAATGGTGCCGGCAAAAGTACGTTGCTGAAATTATTGACAGAGCAGGAACTGCCTGATCAGGGAGAAATCAAACTTGGAAGCAAACTTGAGATCAATTATCTAGATCAACACAGACAGATTCTTGATCCTGAAAAAACATTGGCAGAAACGCTTACACGTGGACGTGGTGATTATGTAGATGTCGGAGAGGAAAAAAAACACGTTATCGGATATATGAAACAGTATCTTTTTCAACCAGAACAAGCAAAAACACCCGTGAAGGTTTTATCTGGTGGAGAAAAAGCTCGATTATTGCTTGCTTGTGCTTTGAGCCAACCTTCAAACCTGATGATTCTGGATGAACCTACGAATGATTTTGATTTGGAAACGCTTGATTTGTTACAGGAAGTGTTGTCCACCTATAAAGGGACCCTTATTCTGGTCAGTCATGATCGAGATTTTCTTGATCGAATTGCCACTTCAGTTCTTGTAGCTGAAGGTGATGGTATCTGGACAGAATATGCCGGTGGATATTCTGACATGATGGCACTTCGTGAATATAAACAGGAAAATCTTATCAGGAAGACACAAAATAAATCGCAAAAATCAACATATTCAAAAATACCCATTAAACCAAAACCTAAAAAACTTTCATACAAAGACCAGTATGAACTGGATCATTTACCAGAAAAGCTTCAGAAACTTCAAATCTCTATAATGCAGCTGAACCAACATCTCAATGATCCAGGATTATATCAGAAAGACCCTGATTTATTTGAAAAATTCACACGGCAATTACTGGATAAACAAAAAGAACAAGAAAAACTTGAGGAAAGATGGCTTGAATTGGAAATTTTGCAGGAGAATTTGAAGTCAAATGATGAATTAAGTAATTCATCTAATCAGTAAAACCTGTAATTTTAAATTATTTGTTTTACCTGATTGAATTGTCTGTCATGACAGCCATATATTTTGTAATATGTTATAGGAATGATATGAAATATCAAGCAACTGCCGGCTTTAAATATCAACAATTTGAAAATCACGTATAATCATAAGGAGGAACCCTCTTCATGGAAAATCATAACCATCCATTTTACAATCCAAGGTTAAGTTATGAGGAAAACTACCAGAAAGGCCCTTTTGGAGATTTTACACAAAAACCGGAAATTTCTATTGTAAACCAACCTTCTGTTCATTTTCTGGGAAATAAGATTAATCTACCATTCGGTATTCCCGCCGGACCTTTACTCAATGGCAAATATGTAAAGGCGGCACTGGACTGGGGATATGATTTGTGCGTCTATAAGACGGTCAGAACAAAAAAATATAAATGCCATCCCCTTCCCAATGTCTTGGCTGTCCATCCGGAACATAGACTTTCAGAAAATGTTGATACAGTATTAGCTGATCAAAATTATGATTTGCCTTTATCCATAACAAACTCTTTTGGTGTCCCCTCTTTTGATCCAGATATATGGCAACCTGACATGGAGGACGCAGTTAATTATGCAAAACCTGGACAGGTTGTAATCGGCAGTTTCCAGGGCACATTGGGTGTTACCAATCATATCGAGGAAAATTATGCAGAAGCGGCCCGTTTGGTCGATGAGACAGGTGTTCCCCTTCTAGAGGCAAATTTGAGCTGTCCCAATGAAGGGGTAAATAACCTTTTATGTTTTGATATTGATAAGGTTGAACGGATTGCCCACGCGATCAAGAATGCTGTACCAGATAAACCATTGATGCTTAAATTGGCTTATTTTAAAGATAACAAACTTCTTTATTCTTTTCTTGAAAGATTGGCTCCTATCGTTGACGGCTTCTGCGCAATAAACACCCTTTCGGCAAGACCTGTGACCTCTCAAGGTAAACAGGCTTTGGGAGAGGACCGTCCAACAGGAGGAGTTTGTGGTGATGCAATTCGTTGGGCCGGAGAAGAAATGGTTTCCCGGCTATATGAATGGAGAGCCAATCATAATGAAAAATTTGTCATTACAGGTGTTGGGGGAGTCAATAGTCCTGAACATTATCGAACATATCTTTCCCTGGGTGCTGATGCTGTCATGAGTGCAACCGGCGCGATGTGGAATCCTGCGCTAGCATTACAAATAAAAAAGGCGCTTCAATAATTTTTTACATTAAATCAAGTTATCAAAATAAAAATACTTTCGATAACTTGATTTAAAGACTTCTCATGCTAATTTTTTATTTATTTCAAAAACAATAACCCTGTATTATTATAAATGTCATTTAATCTATATTATGACGATTTAACAGTTCATTTTTTAGTAAATGATTATATAATATTGTCCTGTTTAAAAATCTTAAAATGTAATCCTAGATAGCATAAAATCATTTGCCACTGGATCATATCATTTTCACATCAATATTAATTTTTATGGAAAATTAATTGTGAAACTTCAAAAATTAATACTGCAAAACTTTTTATCATGCTGATCATTTCCGTCGATGTGAATAAAGCATTATTTACCATTTCTTCATAACAATTAGCACAAATCATCAAAACTGCTTTGTTACATCATGATAAATTACAGAACTATATCCCTTTAAAGATATATTAATATTAAAAGCTATTTGTTTTAGAATTCAATAATCCAGAAGCCTGCATTCGCTCTCTTGATTCTTTTATACTTTTGATCACTGCCAATGCTGCATTCAAAGCCCTTCGCCCCGCAACCCCATCCACGAGAACTGGTATTCCATCAAGACAGGATTTTACAAAAGCATGATGCTCAGCCTCGATATTATCATGATCTTTCCATTTCACCACTTCTCTTCTAAATCCATTGGTACCAGGTAAAGGCATACCCTTTTCTTTTCCAATCATGACCAATTGATTTTCCATAAAATCAGCCGATAAATACCCTTCTTCGGAAAAAATTCGCATTTTACGCTCAGTTTTTAAGGAAATACGACTGGCTGCAATGGTCGCAACGCATCCATTTTCAAAAGTAACCCGAGCATTTGCTATATCTTCGAATTCTGATGTCACAGATGCACCCAACGCATCCACTTTTCGTATATGAGATGGTACAATAGCTAGAACAAGATCGAGATCATGGATCATTAGATCAAGAATAACAGAAACATCAACCCCTCTCGGCTTGAAAGGTGCAATTCGCATGGTTTCAATATATAAAGGCTTCTTTATACGTTCATGTATAACTTTCTGTTCCGCTGAATAACGTAAAAGATGCCCAACTTGCAAGACAAGTCCACGACTATTTGCCAGATCAATGAGATGATCAGCCTGATCAAGCGTTGAGGCAATCGGTTTTTCTATTAGAACATGCCTACCTTTTTCAAGGGCCTCAAGGGCCAATTCATAATGAAATTCGGCAGGTGCGGCAATAATCAAGGCATCACAAGATTGTAACAGCTGATCAAGTGGCATATAGGGAACATTACCGGCTTCTTTTCCAACTTTTATTGCATTGCCAATTACTGGATCATAGATACCGATCAGATTTTCACGCTCTGCTTTAAAAGATTTTAAAGCATGAAAACGACCAAAATATCCCGCCCCAGCAATACCCACACGCAAAATCGACTGTTCTGCCATTTGTTTTCTCGCTTTATATTAAATTTAAACTTACAATTTTTCTTAAATTTGGATAGAAAATAAAATATTCTTAAACGTATTTAAACATTGTTTTTATTTATAATGCTATATATACCTTGCCATATAATAGTATTATAACCAAAACATATTGCATCGAATAACATGACAACGACCCTGTTGTTAAACGTTCCCTTTAACCATTTTCAGTCCATCGGGACAAAAAGGATTTAGTCGTTACTGCGATGATGTATTACAGTCGAACAAAACTTGCCCTGGTTTTCGCCACTTGTTTCATGGGGCTATTATTATGTTTACCCAATTTTGTTAAACATCCATCTTTTAAGATACCTTGGCATCAGATCCATCTTGGCCTTGATTTAAAAGGAGGATCCTATTTACTGATGCAGGTGGATGTGGAGACCATCAGCAAAAACCGTTTACAGACGTTGAGTGACAATGTTCGGCAAACCCTTATTTCCAAAAATCTGGGTTATCGCAATTTACATATGGTTCCCAAAGATCATACCATTGTTTTTAATTTGCGTGATCCAAGTGAAAAAGAGGGTGTTTTATCTGCATTGAGATCAATGCCAAAAGCGGTTCCCAATGAATTTGAGGTTAGTAATAACAATGATCAAATTAGAATGGAACTTTCAACTGATGCAATGCAGCACCGCGCAAGCGAGGCGGTAACTCAATCCATTGAAATTGTTCGCAAACGTATCGATGCAACAGGTGCTGTCGATCCATCCATAACCCGTCAGGGTACAGACAGAATCATTGTTCAGCTACCGGGCGTCAGTGATCCGAACCGGATTAAGCAATTACTTGGTACAACAGCTAAAATGACATTTCACTTATTGGATGAAAATGCAAACCCAAACCTACCTCCACCCGGTGTAACATTTCTCCCAACAGCTGGAAATGAAAATGAAAAATTACCAATACGTGATCATATTGAAGTTGACGGTGCCGACCTAACAGGAGCAAGTGCTGGATTTGATCAGCAAAATGGCGAATATGCAGTGAATTTCAGTTTTGACAATGCAGGCGCACAAGCTTTCGCAAATGTTACCCGTGCCAATATTAACAAACGTTTCGCTATAGTGTTGGATAATAAGGTTATAGAGGCACCTGTCATTCGGACTCCAATCACAGGCGGGAATGGTCAAATTACAGGCGGATTTGATGCGCAAAAAGCCACTGATCTTGCCTTACTTTTACGAGCGGGTGCCTTGCCTGCTCCGCTAAAAGTGATGGAAGAACGTTCAATTGGTCCATCACTGGGGGCTGATGCTATCAGGGCTGGAGGATTGAGTCTGGTAAGCGGTTTTGTCCTTGTCATTATTTTTATGCTTCTATTTTATGGTCGTTTTGGTCTCTATGCGAACATCGCTTTATTTGCAAATCTCGTATTGATGAGTGCCATTTTATCTCTTTTCGAAGCGACACTAACCTTGCCAGGTATGGCGGGAATGCTTCTAACCCTTGGAATGGCAGTTGACGCAAATATTCTTATCAATGAACGCATTCGCGAAGAAACACGTAATGGCCGTACGCCCCTTAACGCTTTACAAACTGGATTTGATCGTGCTCTCAATACAATCATCGACAGTAACGTCACCGCTTTCATTGCACACGTCATGTTATTCATATTTGGAACGGGTGCGGTCAAGGGATTTGCATTGACTATCACCATTGGTATTGTTACGACCCTTTTCACCACCTTATGCCTCTCCTGGATGCTGACAATTCGCTGGTATGCTGTCACCCGCCCTAAAGAACTTCCGATTTGAAAGAAAGAATATGCTTGGTCGTCCTTTATTACATCTCGTCCCACATGGCACAAAAATTCATTTTATGCGTGGACGCTTTGCCGGCCTGATAACATCAGCGGTTTTATCTGTTGCATCAATTATTCTTTTCTTTCATCCCGGCTTGACATTGGGACTGGATTTCCGTGGCGGTATTGTGGTTGAAGCGCAAACTCCTGAACCTGCTGATTTTAGCAAATTGCGCAAATTTTTATCTGATGCCGACATTACAGCAGCTGGATTACAACAATTTGGTGGGAAAAATAATGTCCTGATCCGGCTTGACGCACCCAAAGAAAATAATGGCGATGCAACCCAGATCTTGATCAAAAAAGTCAGATCAGCCGTTACAAATTATGAAACTGGTACAAAAATTGTACGAGCCGATGCTGTTGGTGCCTCTGTTTCCTCTGAATTATTCAGAAATGGGCTTTTGGCACTTGGAATCAGTCTTTTTATGATTATGATTTATATCTGGTTTCGATTTGAATGGGAATTTGCACTTAGCGCCATTATAACCTTGCTTCTTGATTTAACAAAAACAATCGGATTTCTTGTAATCACACATTTTGAATTCGATCTGGTCATGGTGGCTGCCATCTTGACAATTCTAGGCTATTCAACAAACGATAAAGTTGTCGTATATGATCGAGTAAGGGAAAATCTAAGAAAATATCATTCCATGCCATTTCAAGAATTGCTTGACCTATCAATTAATGAAACGTTAAGCAGAACCCTTGCCACTTCGTTTACCGTATTTTTAGCCGCCTTACCTCTTGCTCTGTTCGGTGGTGCATCTCTTTCCGGTTTTGCGTGGGTAATGTTATTTGGTATTGTTGTGGGAACGTCTTCCTCCATCTTCATTGCCGCTCCCCTGCTTCTATTTATGGAAGAGGGAAGCTTGAGAAGAAAAACCAAAAGATCATCCTAGAATTATTTCATGAGCAGTTTAAAAGAACTGCTCAATTTTTAACGAATATTATTTTTATTCAAAGACTGTATCAGTATTTCCACAGAATTTTTTGCATTTTTCAAATTATGATTATTCGGTTTCGATAATGCCATCATAACGTAATGTTTTGCATTTTGATCCTTTAAAAAAATATCCTGGAAATCAGTCAATGAAACAGAAGATAAACTACCTAGATAACCAATACACATACCATGAGTAAATATGTAATTGTAGGCAATGGAATGTGGGGTTAAGCGTTCAGATGACTTTAATGAATTCTCTTGTGATTGACAGGCACTCAAGGGAAACAAAAAAAGGGTTAATCCTAATAAAACATATCGCTTAAACATTTAAAACTTCTTTGTTCCCATAGACTTGTGATCAATTTATCAAAAATTGATCTAGGATTGTTTTCTGTTTGCAAGAATGTCTCTTATTTCCTGCAGTAAAACTTCCTGTTTTGTTGGTTGTGCGGCTTTAACTTCTTGCTGCGTCTTGATGCGATTATAGATATCATTCAACCCTCTGACAATCAGGAAAACAACAAATCCGATAATTAGAAACTGAATAATCGTGTTGAGAAAAACTCCAAAGTTTAAAGTTACCGCACCTATTCTTTGTGCCTCGGCCAGTGTTTTAACATGAGGTCCCTTTAAGGTGATAAATAAATTACTGAAATCGACACCACCTAGAAACAAACCAATAATGGGATTGAAAATATCATTCACCAAACTTTTAACCACACTTGTAAAAGCGGCACCAACGATAATACCCACAGCCAGATCAACAACATTACCCCGCATGATAAAGGATTCAAATTCATGTATCCATTTAATGCTCCTACTTTTTTTAGCCATATTTTCATTACTCATTTTCATTTCCATTCAATTGCTCTAAAAAATAGTTACGTATCAATTATATTTGAAAAAAGAATTTTAAATAAGAAAAAAATGTCAAACAGTAAAAAATAACAAAGAAGAGATTGATTTCGAGCAGTAAAATGACTATAAATACATTTTCTTTCTCCGTCTGTTAACGGAGTTTTTTTTACAATCTGTTAAGAGAAAATCATGAAAAACGATATCCATCCAGATTATCACGAAATTACAGTCGTCATGACAGACGGTACTGAATTCAAAACCCGTTCCTGTTATGGCTCTAATGGCGATACATTGCGTCTTGACGTAGATCCCAAATCTCATCCTGCATGGACCGGAGTTCAGCGTATCAATGATACACGAGGTCAAGTTGCGAAATTTAACAAGCGTTTTGCTGGTATCGGGCAAAAAAAGGTTTAAATAATTAGATTATTTTATTAACCTTATTGAGATAAGGGTGACTTCATCACCCTTATCTCAATCAAATAAAATTACTAAATTACAGCTTTTAAAATAGTCTATATTGTTTTAACTTAAAATTTACAGTTTTAAGTTTTTAATAATATTCTACTCTATTTTTATCATACAGGATTGTCATGACCTTACCTCTTATGCCTAAGGCTACCGCAGTATGGCTTATTGAAAAAACTGCTTTAACCTTTAACCAAATTGCAGAATTTTGTGGCATGCATCCTTTGGAAGTCCAGGCAATTGCCGATGGCGAGGTAGCTCAAAGTATCATTGGCTATGATCCTGTTGCTAATGGCCAGTTAACCCAGGAAGAGATTAATCGCTGTGAGGCTGATCCAGATCGAAAGCTAAAACTATCAGCAAATCGCATGCAAATCGTCAAGCGATCAAAAGGCGCAAGATATACTCCCATTTCAAAGAGAAATGATCGTCCTGATGCAATTGCCTTCCTGTTAAGAAACTATCCCCAATTGCTAGATCAGCAAATTGCCAAGCTTTTGGGAACGACTAAAGATACAATTGCCAAGGTAAGAGATAAACAGCATTGGAATTCCGCCAATATTAAACCACGTGATCCAATCATACTGGGATTATGCAGTCAAATGGATTTAAACAGTGCTGTTGCCGAAGCGAACAGACGTGTTGAGAAGGATGAGACGGATACCTCTTCCCTTAATCCCTCAGAAACAACAGAACATCAGGAATCTTCAGAAACAAAGAAAGAAGAGCTAGATATCAATCATATATTTTCCAATTATTCTGAAAAAAACAATCAATCCGACGATCTAAATTAATTATGCCATTATCCCATCCCTCTTCATCAAATATCTCCCTTGCTGTTGGTGTTATTATGGGCAGCCAGTCGGACTGGGATATTATGAGTCACAGTGCTGATATATTAAAAAAACTTGATATATCACATGAAGTAAGAATTGTATCGGCTCATCGCACACCCGATCGATTAAGGGAATATGCAACATCCGCTGTTGAACGGGGGATCAGGGTTATTATTGCAGGCGCAGGTGGCGCTGCACATCTTCCCGGTATGGTTGCCGCCTGGACACATTTGCCAGTTCTTGGTGTACCAATGCAAACCCATGCCCTAAACGGCAAGGACAGTTTGTTATCAATTGTGCAAATGCCTGCAGGTATTCCGGTTGGCACCCTGGCCATCGGAAAAGCTGGAGCTATTAATGCCGCGCTTTTGGCAGTATCTATCCTATCCATCGCTGATCAGTCAATCGCCCAACGCTTAGTTTCCTGGCGCAAAACACAAACAGATTCTGTCGCTATTTCTCCACTTTAATTATACATTATTAATAAGAGGGACTTATGCTCTTACCTAATTCAACCATAGGAATCGTTGGAGGCGGACAATTAGGCAGAATGTCTGCTATAGCGGCGGCACGTCTTGGATTTAGAACACATATTTTATCTGACATTATGGATGCCCCTGCCGCTCAAGTGGCTTCTGGCATTACGGTTGGATCTTATCATGATCAATCAATTTTAAAACAATTTGCTGAACAGGTTAATGTAATAACATTTGAATTTGAAAATATAAATATAGAAGGAATAGAATATCTTGCCACCGTACGACCTGTTCATCCTTCCAGCAATGTCTTAAAAATCAGCCAAGACAGGTTTCTTGAAAAAGACTTTTTAAATCAACATGATATTCCAACCACTCAATGGATTTCTGTTTTTCAGTTAGAAGATGGCATAAATGCGGCAGAAAAACTGGGATTTCCTTTTATCCTTAAAACCACTAGATTGGGATATGATGGTAAAGGTCAGGCCGTTATCCGTACCGACGAAGAATTCAAAAAAGCCTTTAAAAATTTGAATCCTCATCCTCTAATTGCTGAAAAAAAAGTAAACTTTTATAAAGAAATTAGCGTGATGGTTGTTCAGAATGAACATGATGAATTACAAACATTCGATGTTACTGAAAACCGACATAAAAATGGAATTCTTGACCTCAGTATCGCACCAGCCCGAATTACCTCAGCATTGCAAAATAAAGCCAAAGAGATCGCAGTTAAGATAGCCCAGGCTCTCAAACTTGTTGGTATCTTGGGAGTTGAAATGTTCATTGATGATCAGGATAATATTCTTGTCAATGAAATAGCACCCCGTCCTCACAATTCAGGACATTGGACAATGAATGCCTGTCCCTTTGACCAATTTGAAATGCATATTCGTGCTGTCGCAAATCTTCCCTTACCGCCTATAGCTCGACATTCGGATGCCATCATGAAAAATCTTATAGGCCCCCAAACACTGGAATATTGGCCAAAAATTTTGGAAAATGATCGAATGATAGGACATTTATACGGAAAAAAGGAAGCAAAACCGGGTCGAAAAATGGGACATGTCAATATAAATTTTCCATATAATGGTTTACCCGGAGAATTCGGAATTAAAGCGGCATTATCATTTCTTTGTTCTGGGGATTAAGCAATCCACTTTCCACAAAAGAAAAATAGATACCATTCCCGATTATTATATGATCGGCGATATCAATACTAACTGCTTCCAAGGCTTCAACTAATATATATGTTAACTTTTTATCCGCCTCCGAAGGTAACGCTATTCCACTGGGATGATTATGTACCAGAATCAAGGATTCAACATCGAATTTAAGAGCATATTTCGCTATTTCACGGATATGGATGGATGTGGTAGTCACGGTTCCTGAAGCTTGATGACTGATTGAAATGATATGGGCATTCCTATCGAGAAGAATAATATAGAAATGTTCAATCGTTTCTCTTGATAAGAAAGCAATTAGATAATCGGTTAAATATTTTTTAAACTGTAGAATGTTTTTATTATAAATTTCTGATTTCAAAATACGTATGCTTGCTGCATAAATAAGGGAAATAAACGCTATATCCTTTTCAGATAAATTGAATTCCTCAATTAACTGATTTTTGTCATAGGTAAAAAGATGCGGAAAAGATCCAAGTTTTGTTAGAATATTTTCTTGCCAATTTTCATTATGTTGTTCAAATTTCATCCATTGGGATAACAAAGTTAAATATTGTGAATCAGACTTTATATTATCTTGTTTTTCTTTCATAAAACTGTGCATTTTCATATTGAAAACATCCTCAATTCTCAAAATATTGATTCTTTATGTTCGAATAGGATAAGTTCTTCATTAATACAGTTTAAATATTAATTACGTAAGATTAAATACTAACAAATTAGGAGATTGAATTCTTGAACCAAAAAACTGCCAACAAACAGTGGGGAGGACGTTTCACCTCTGGACCTTCAGCCATTATGGAGCAAATAAATGCCTCTATCGGCTTTGATAAAAACTTATGGAAACAGGATATACAAGGGTCAATAGCTCATGCAGAAATGCTGGCCAAACAGAAAATAATTTCCGAAACGGATAAAAACAGTATTCATCAAGGCCTTAGGGAAATTGAGCGAGAAATTCAATCTGGTCAATTCGAATTTAGCAGAGCCCTTGAGGATATTCATATGAATATCGAAGCCCGTTTGGCAGAACGTATCGGTGAGGCGGGAAAAAGGCTTCATACAGCACGTTCAAGAAATGACCAAGTTGCGACAGATTTTCGTTTATGGATCAGACAAAATATCGATGAATTAATTCCAATGATAAATCATCTGATGCTGACCCTTGCTTCCCGAGCTCTGGAATATGCGGAAACAGCTATGCCCGGTTTCACTCATTTGCAATCTGCCCAACCGGTAACGTTCGGTCATCATTTACTGGCTTATACAGAAATGTTGAATCGGGATCGGGGACGATTGATAGATGCACGCAGACGACTAAATGAAAATCCCTTGGGTGCGGCGGCTTTAGCTGGCACCTCATTCCCAATTGACCGCCAATTGACTTCTAAATTATTGAGATTTGACCGTCCCATGGCAAATTCACTTGACGCGGTCTCTGATCGTGATTTTGCCCTGGAATATCTTTCCGCTCTTTCCATCATGTCGATTCATCTTTCACGCATGGCGGAAGAAATTGTAATTTGGTGTTCACCTCCTTTTTCTTTTATCCAGCTTTCAGATGCCTATACTACAGGTTCATCCATCATGCCACAAAAACGAAATCCAGATGCCGCCGAACTGGTCCGGGCCAAAGTTGGACGAATTTCAGGGGCGCTTACAGGACTTTTGACCGTCATGAAGGGTCTTCCTCTCGCATATGCTAAAGATATGCAAGAAGACAAGGAACAGGTTTTTGCTGCAACCGAAACTATTATTCTGTGTTTAGCCGCTTGTTCAGGAATGATTGCAGATTTAAAGGCCAATCAAGACAATATGGCCTATTGGGCAGGGTCCGGTTTCTCTACAGCCACAGATCTCGCAGACTGGCTGGTTAAAGAATTAGAATTACCCTTCAGAACAGCTCATCATGTAACAGGAAAAATTGTCAGCTATGCCGAAACACATAATCTTGCTCTTGAGAATGTGCCTTTACAAAAAATGCAGGAAATCGAACCTTTGATTAACAATGATATATATTCAGTTTTAGGAGTTCAGTCCTCACTTGCCTCTCGAACCAGTGAAGGTGGCACCGCTCCCAAAAATGTAAGAAAATCTGCAAAAATATGGATCGATAAATTAAAGGATATATCATGAAACGTTTTTTTTCTCTTTTTTTCGCTCTTGGTAGTCTTGCAATCCTCACAATCACCCTATCTGGATGTGGCAAAAAAGCATCTCCTAAACCGGTTGGTCCCCCCGAAAAAGTAATTTATCCCCGAGCCTATCCACCTCAAGACTAATCCATTAATCCCTGGGTGGAGTGGTGAGTAACACGGCCATGCCACCGGGACGATCTGAATAAGCGGCAATCTGAATGGCCGTTATAACCCATTCCTTATTTTTATTTACTGTAAACAAAGGGGCACCACTACTTCCATATGTGGCTTGACAGTCATGCGCAAGAATGGTTTTACCCCCATTATTTTTTAATATATCGGTTACATGACATTCTTGATCAGCATATAAGACTTCCTGACGGTCCTGATCATAACCAGCCAGATATATATTCATACCGATATAAGGTTGATCTTTATTAAAACCGAAAAAATCCTCTTGATTTGTTTTTTTATCATTAAGCACAAGATAGGCCCAGTCATGGTGAATATTGTCCAATGTGGCTTTTTCC